>CALFSF010000253.1 GCA_937917025.1 uncultured Paraburkholderia sp. | reverse complement strand
GAACTGAAACGGATGTGCGAGGCGACTGCCGTTGCAACCTGAGCACACTGAAACGGCCGATAACAACAGGCGAAAGATGCTGCGTGTACTGCTCGTCACCGACACCGACAAACCCATCGGCGACCTGCGCGACGCCCTCGCGCGGCTCGGCTATGACATGCTTGCCGAAACCGCAACACCGGAAGCGCTGCATCGCGTCGTGCAGAGCGAGCGGCCCGATGTGATCATCATCGATACCGAATCGCCGTCGCGCGACACGCTCGAACAACTCGCCGTGATGAACGCGGCGGCGCCGCGCCCCGTCCTGATGTTCAGCGCCGATGCAAACCAGCAGCTGATCCGCGACGCGGTTGGCGCAGGCGTGACGGCGTATCTGGTCGAAGGGCTCGCAACCGAGCGTCTCGCGCCGATTCTCGAAGTTGCGCTCGCCCGCTTCGCACAGGAATCGCAGTTACGCGAACGCCTTGCGCAGGCGGAAAACGAACTGGCCGAACGCAAGCTGATCGACCGCGCCAAACGCCTGCTGATGGATCAGCAGAAAATGACTGAAAACGCCGCTTACGCCACGCTGCGCAAGCGTGCGATGAACCAGGGCGTCAAACTCGCCGAGGTGGCGCGCCAGTTGATCGCGTCGGCGGAATCGTCCCAATGATGGCTCGCTCATGAACGCACCCGCTCAACACGCCAGTCCCGATACACCGGAACGGCTCGAGAAAACCCATCTGCGGCTTGGCTTTGTCGCGCTAAGCGACGCGGCGCCGCTCGTCGCGGCCAAGCTGCTCGAATTCGGTCACGCTCATGGCCTGACGCTGGAGCTCTGTCGACAGCCTTCATGGGCGGCCGTGCGCGACAAGCTGCTCTCCGGCGACCTGGACGCGGCGCACGCGCTCTACGGGCTCGTCTACGGCGTTCAGCTCGGGCTTGGCGGTCCGCAAACGGATATGGCCGTGCTGATGGTGCTCAACCGCAACGGCCAGGCGATCACCGTATCGAACCGGCTTGCCGCCGCGCTCGACGAGCACGGCACGCTGCCCGCCGCGCTGCGCACGCTCGGACGCAAACCGGTTTTCGCGCAGACGTTTCCCACAGGCACGCACGCGATGTGGCTGTATTACTGGCTCGCCGCGCACGGTGTCCATCCGTTGCGCGATATCGAAAGCGTCGTTGTTCCCCCGCCCCAGATGGTCGGCGCACTCGCCGAAGAAAGACTCGACGGCCTGTGCGTGGGTGACCCGTGGAACACCGTTGCAGAAGCGCAAGGCGTGGGCCGCACCGCCGCGTACAGCAGCGAAGTCTGGCCGGATCATCCGGAGAAAGTGCTCGCGTGCAGGCGCGATTTTGTCAGCGCGCATCCCAACACCTCGCGTGCGCTCGTGCATACCATGCTCGAAGCATGCCGCTGGCTCGACGACGCCGGCCATCGAAACGAGATCGCGCGAAGGCTTGCACAGCCGGAATTTCTCGGCGTGCCCGAAGCGCTGATCGCAGCGCGACTGGGAACGGAAGCGATCAGCGCAACACGTCTGCCGGTGCGTTTTTTTGAAGGCGGTGCGCTCAACTACCCGCGTGCATCCGATGGCGCGTGGTTTCTGACGCAATATCAACGCTGGGGCATGATCGCGCCGCGCGACGATTACACGGCTATTGCGGATGCAATCAACCAGACGGCGCTTTATCGCGAAGCGGCGCACCGCATGGGGCTCGCCGCGCCCATGCGCGAAACACCGCAGGTGCTGATCGATGGCCGCATATGGGATGCAAGCAAACCGGAAACGTACGCGCAAGGATTCGACATACGCGCTTAGTGCCGCTTGGTGCTCCCGCACGCTGCTGCAATGAGCGCTTTGTGAGCATCTTCTTTTTGCGCGGCCGGTTCGTGATTCCTTGCGGGTGTGCCGCTAGTACGCGAACTTCAGATAGCTTTCGGCATCGGCCAGCGAACCGGCGTCCTCCACTTGCGGCATATAACGCAGCAATCGTTTCGAACGGGGGCCTAGCGACTTGAACACGTCGCGCGGTACATCGATGTGGACCTCGGGCCGGAAATACCAGCTACGGCTATAACCGACGACAACCATCGGACGCGGCACCGGTGTGTGGTTTGGCGTACCGCGATGCAGCGCCCGCACGTCGCGGATCATCACGTCGCCGAGTTTCATCGGCACGGCAACGAGCGGATACTGGCCGCGCTCGTATGCGGCCATCGCCTCTTCCTTGTTGACCCTGTGTGTGCCCAGCGTCGTTTCGAACGGCCCGTTTTCCGCGGTCACGTCGCATAACGGAAAATTGACCGCCAGCTGGAACGATGGCGTTTCCGCCTCGCCCTCGAAAAGTTCCGGCGTGTCGCGATGCACGTCCTGATAAGTGGAACCGGCAAGCGGGGTATCGGTGGCAAGCTGGCACATCACCGGATCAGGGCCGGCCACCCGTTCGACGATGGCGAGCACGTCGGGATCGCAGAAAATACGCTCGTCCGCGAAGACGCCGGCAAACGGCAGCGTAATGTAGTGACGGTTCTCGCCGCGCACCGCGGTCGCTTTTGCCGCAATTCTTGCCTGCAGCAGCGGCGAGAACGCATGTTGCCATGCAGCGAGAATTGCCTGCGGAAAGTGATCGCGCAATACGACCATGCCGTCACGTTCGAAATCGCGCGCGAACGCAGCGTGCTCTTCAGCAGTGTATCGACTCACGTTTGTCTCCGTTTTCTGTTTGCCCGCGCAAGACGGCGCTGGCTTCGGGACGGTCCATTGACTACCATCGGAAGATGGCCTGGTATCGTGCAGAATATAAGCATGGCGCCCGCCAGAACGATTCTAATAGATGCAGCATAAACGCATCGTGAAGGTTTTCAGCAACCGTGTTGCGTGGGACCACGGTAAGCGCTGAAGCGCTAATTCGGGTCGACCGCAGTACTTGCATGGGACCCGAGTAAGCGCTAAAGCGCTAACTCTGGTCGACAGGAGACAGACATGCGCAAGCTTCGTTCGCAAAGCTGGTTCGGCAAGAACGACAGGGACGGCTTCATCCACCGCTCATGGATGAAAAACCAGGGCATCCCGCACGACGAATTCGACGGTCGCCCGG
>CALFSF010000252.1 GCA_937917025.1 uncultured Paraburkholderia sp. | reverse complement strand
CCTTTGTGCCGCGGCCATGACGCGTGTACTCGGTAATCGGCGTGCGCTTGCCGAAACCGTTCTCCGTTGCGGTCAGCACCGACTGCTGCTCGTCGCCGGCAACGAGGAGCGCGATGACCTGCTGCCCGTCGTCCAGCTGCATGCCGCGCACGCCGCGCGCCTCGCGGCCCATCGGACGCACGTCGTTTTCGTCGAAGCGCACCGCCTTGCCCGAATCCGAGAACAGCATCACGTCGTGCTGGCCGTCGGTGATCGCGGCGCCGATCAGATAATCGCCGTCGTCGAGACCGACCGCGATGATGCCCTTGCGCAGCGGGCGGCTGAACGCTTCCAGCGGCGTCTTCTTGACCGTGCCGAGCGCCGTCGCCATGAAGATGAAGCGGTCGGCCGAGAACTCCTTGACCGGCAGCACCACCGTGATCTTCTCGCCGTCCTGCAGCGGGAACATATTGACGATCGGACGGCCGCGCGAGTTCCGCGAGCCCTGCGGCACCTCATACACCTTCACCCAGTACACGCGGCCGCGGTTCGAGAAGCACAGGATGTGATCGTGCGTGTTCGCGATGAAGAGCGTGTCGATCCAGTCGTCTTCCTTCATCGACGTCGCCTGTTTGCCGCGACCTCCGCGCTTCTGGGCGCGATATTCGGACAACGGCTGCGATTTCACGTAACCCGCGTGCGACATGGTGACGACCATGTCCTGCGGCGTGATCAGGTCCTCGGTGTTCAGCTCGGTCGCGTTCAGTTCGATGCGCGAGCGACGCGCGTCGCCGAATTCGGCGCGGATCGACGTCAGTTCGTCGACGATGATCGCCGTAATGCGCTCCGGACGCGCGAGGATGTCCAGCAGATCGGCGATCTGGGCCATCACCTCGCGGTATTCGCCGATGATCTTGTCCTGCTCGAGACCCGTCAGGCGCTGCAGACGCATCTGCAGGATTTCCTGCGCCTGGACGTCGGACAGACGGTACAGGCCATCCGGCTGCATGCCGAACAGCGGATTCAGACCGTCCGGACGATAGGCCTGACGGCCGCCCGCCGTTGCGTTTTCGGTCTCGGCGCGCGACAGCATTTCGCGCACGAGCGACGAATCCCACGGACGCGCCATCAACTCCTGCTTCGCGATCGGCGGCGTCGGCGCGGCCTTGATGATCGCGATGAAGTCGTCGATGTTCGCGAGCGCAACCGCCAGACCTTCGAGCACGTGGCCGCGTTCGCGGGCCTTGCGCAGTTCGTATACAGTGCGCCGCGTCAGCACTTCCCGTCGATGCGACAGGAAGCAGGTCAGCATTTCCTTCAGGTTCAGGAGCTTCGGCTGGCCGTCGACGAGCGCGACCATGTTCATGCCGAACGTGTCCTGCAGCTGCGTCGCCTTGTACAGATTGTTGAGGATCACCTCAGGCACTTCGCCGCGCTTCAGCTCGATCACGACGCGCATGCCGCTCTTGTCGGATTCGTCGCGGATGTCGGAAATGCCTTCCAGCTTTTTCTCGTTGACGAGTTCGGCGATGCGCTCCAGCAGCGAGCGCTTGTTCACCTGATACGGCAACTCGTCGACGATGATCGCCATGCGCTGGCCGCGATCGATTTCCTCGAAGTGGGTCGTGGCGCGCATCACGACGCGGCCGCGGCCGGTGCGATAGCCGTCGCGCACACCCGCGACGCCATAGATGATGCCGGCAGTCGGGAAATCTGGTGCCGGCACGATCTCGATCAGTTCGTCGATCGTGGCGTCCGGATTTTTCAGCAGATGATGGCAGGCGTCGACAACTTCGTTCAGGTTGTGCGGCGGAATGTTCGTCGCCATCCCGACCGCGATGCCGGACGAGCCATTGATCAGAAGATTGGGGATGCGCGCCGGCAGGATCGCCGGTTCGTTTTCGCTGCCGTCGTAGTTCGGCTGGAAGTCGACGGTTTCCTTGTCGATGTCGGCGAGCAGTTCATGGCCGATCTTCGCCATGCGGATTTCGGTGTACCGCATCGCCGCGGCGTTGTCGCCGTCGACGGAGCCGAAGTTACCCTGGCCGTCCACCAGCATGTATCGTAGCGAAAAGTCCTGCGCCATCCGGACGATGGTGTCGTAGACAGCCGTGTCGCCGTGCGGGTGATACTTACCGATCACATCGCCGACGATACGCGCGGACTTCTTGTAGGCGCGGTTCCAGTCGTTGTTCAGTTCGTGCATCGCGTACAGCACGCGCCGGTGGACCGGCTTCAGGCCGTCGCGGACATCGGGAAGCGCACGCCCCACGATCACGCTCATCGCGTAATCGAGATACGAACGGCGCATTTCCTCCTCTAGGGAGATTGGCAGAGTCTCTTTAGCGAATTGATCCATTATCCGTGTCTTTTACATGCAAGGACGGCCACCTGAACTGCACGATGAGCCGGCTTCGCGTAGACGCTGCAGGCGCAACGCATCACGCGATTCTAACATGCCCGGCATCCGCGCCCGACGGGGTCCGTATACCTATTAGGGAGACGGCCGGGAACGGCTCCTGCGTGCCGGATGAGCGGTCTGCCCGGCGGTAGATTTTTCCGGATACAGGCTTGCATCGGAAACAAAACGGAAGGGCGCAAAAGTCCGGCAGTTTCTTTGTTGCGCATGCACCACAATTGGTTGGGGGCAGGAAACAGGGGAGGATTTTTTTATCGTCGGAAGGGAACGATATGGCAAAATGCCAACGCACAAAGAGTTAGACACTGCTCGAAGTCTACACAGCGCGTCTTTTGTTCCGCACCAATGTTATACTTCGAGCAATGTATGACTTGTCTTCGTCAACAAGCTCGCAGTAAACCTGCGGTAATCTCAATTTCGAGAGGAGAAATATGAATAAACTTTCAAAGCTCGCGTTCATTGCAGCTACCGCAGTAATGGCTGCATCCGCTTCGGCACAATCGGTGCCGGCGTCGCGACAAGCCACGAACGACAACTGGGTGAACGGCACCGGCGAATACGTGTGGATGAACGGCACGAACGAGCTTTGCTGGCGCGATGCGTTCTGGACGCCGGCAACGGCTAACGCGAAGTGCGATGGCGCCCTGGTAGCCCAGGCTCCGACCCCGCCGGCTCCGCCTGCGCCTGTCGCGCCGGCTATCACCAGCCAGAAGATCACGTATCAAGCTGATGCCCTGTTCGACTTCGACAAGGCTGTCCTGAAGCCGGGCGGCAAGGAAAAGCTCGACGAACTCGCATCGAAGATCGAAGGCCTGAACCTGGAAGTCGTGGTTGCAACGGGTTACACGGACCGTATCGGTTCGGACAAGTACAACGACCGTCTGTCGCTGCGTCGTGCACAAGCTGTCAAGGCATACCTGGTCAGCAAGGGCATCGAAGCCAACCGTGTCTACACGGAAGGCAAGGGCAAGCGCAACCCGGTTACGACTGGCTGCAACCAGAAGAACCGCAAGCAACTCATCGCCTGCCTCGCGCCGGATCGCCGCGTGGAAGTCGAAGTTGTCGGTACTTCGAAGCAGTAAGGTTACAGCGTTACCGCAGTATCAAAGCCCCGCTTCGGCGGGGCTTTTTTTATTCCAGACGCCGGTTATCTGTACCGTGCTCACGGGCGGCACCCATTTTCCGCAGGGTTTCTGACTCAGGCACGCTGCATTGCGCAGCATTTTGCCGCCGGGTTCGACGGCCTATATACTCAGGGTTTATCCTCGCCTGCCCGCTCACCCGCTTTCATCAAGGCCCGAATCCGACATGACCAATGCCGATCCCCACGAATTACAAAAATTCAGCGATCTCGCCCATCGCTGGTGGGACCCGAACGCCGAATTCAAGCCGCTGCACGAACTGAATCCGGTCCGGCTCAAATGGATCGACACCCATGCGTCGCTCGCCGGCAAACGCGTGCTGGATATCGGTTGCGGCGGCGGCATTCTGTCGGAATCGATGGCCGGGATGGGGGCGCAGGTCAAGGGCATCGACCTTTCGCACGAAGCGTTGGGCGTCGCGGATCTTCACAGCCTTGAAAGCGGTGTAACCGTAGATTACGAAGAAATCGCCGCAGAGGCGCTCGCCGCCCGCGAACCCGCCACCTACGACGTCGTGACCTGCATGGAAATGCTCGAGCACGTGCCTGAGCCGGCCGCCGTGGTGGCGGCGTGCGCGACGCTCGTCAAGCCGGGCGGCTGGGTGTTTTTCTCGACGCTCAATCGCAACGTGAAGTCGTACCTGTTCGCCGTGATCGGCGCGGAATATATCGCCCGCATGCTCCCGAAGGGCACGCACGACTACGCGCGCTTCATCCGTCCGTCCGAACTCGCCGGTTTTGTGCGCTCCGCGAGCCTCGTGACCGACGACATCAAGGGCATTGTGTACAACCCGCTCAGCAAGCACTTCGCGCTCGCCAGCGACACGAGCGTGAATTACATGCTCGCCAGCCGCCGCCCCGCCTGATCGACCTGAACCTGCGAATACACCTTCATGAGCGACCCCACGCCCCTGCCCCAGCGGGAAGATGACGAAGCGGCAACCGGCCTGTGCCAGGCCGTCCTGTTCGATCTCGACGGCACGCTGGCCGACACCGCGCCCGACCTCGCCGCCGCGGTCAACAAGATGCGTCACGAGCGCGGGCTCGAGATGGTGCCGCTCGACGCGCTGCGGCCGCTCGCTTCGGCGGGAGCGCGCGGCCTGATTGGCGGCGCCTTCGGCATCGGTCCGGACGACCATGAATTTGCTTCAATGCGTGAGGAATTTCTTGCCAACTACGAAGCCGATCTGTGCATCGAGACAACCCTGTTTCAGGGCATCGACGCCGTGCTCGACGACCTGGACGCACGCGGCATCCGTTGGGGCATCGTGACCAACAAGGCGTCGCGCCTGACCGAGCCGCTCGTCGCGCAACTGGGTCTCGAGGAGCGCGCGGTCTGCGTGGTCAGCGGCGACACGACGCCTCACTCGAAGCCCCACCCCGCGCCGCTCCTGCACGCGGCGCAGGAAATGGCGATCCCGCCCGAGCGCATTGTCTACGTCGGCGACGATCTGCGCGACGTGCAGGCGGGCTTTGCCGCCGGCATGGTCACCGTGGCCGCCGCGTACGGCTATTGCGGCACCGACCTGCCGCCCGCGAAGTGGCACGCGAATCACATCGTCCAGTCGGCGGCCGAGCTGCAACGGCTGCTGCGCGACATCACCTGATATCGAACAGGTCGCGGTAGTCGCAAACAGGACCGCGTCTGGGTTTGCGGTGATCAATCCCCTGTGGCGTGGAGGCATCGAGCGGGATTCCGGCCTGCATCGCAGAGAAGCCGTGACGCAGGGGTCACTGTATTGTAAGATGGCGATTGACCTGCATATGCAGGTCATCCGACCGCGGGGGCGACCTGGTTTCGACAGGGGTTGCGAAGCGGCCAGGGCATACCGAGGCCCCGTAACCTCGTAAATCAGCGGGAAAAACGTAACTGCAAACGACGAAACGTTCGCACTGGCAGCCTAAGGGCCGCCGTCCTCTGCCTGACTCACTGACGGGTTAGAGTCGCAAGACCGGTAGCAATACCGACAGAGGTCATATACGTCAGTTAAGCCTTGTCGGCGTCACGACGCCAAGGTCGAAAATCCAGTGAATCGCTGTACCGAAGCGTGTTCGTCCGCGTCGGCACGGTTAAATCAAAAGATAGAACTAAGTATGTAGAACTGGTCGTAGAGTGCTTCTGGACGCGGGTTCGATTCCCGCCGCCTCCACCAGAAAACACCCGGTAACAAGCAGCAACAGTCAATATCAGCAGATCAACAAAAGCCCCACCCGGTTCGCGCTGCGTGGGGCTTTCTGTTACGCGCGCTCAAACGCGATGCATCAGCGAGAAGACGCTGGGAACTCCGCTCGTGCCGGTGGGACCTGAGGCGCGCGCAGTGGCTGCGGCTGTGCCCCGCTCGCCGCCGGGGCCAGCAATGCGTTGACGCCCGCCACTTCGTCAAACGTGAGCGCGGCCGTGGCGGCTTTCAGTTGCAGGAGCGCCATGATCGTCTCGTATCGCGCGTGGATCAGATCGCGCCGGTTCGCGTAGAACGTGTCGGCCGCGCGCAGCACGTCGGTGCTGTCGCGGCTGCCCACCTTGTAGCCGACCTGCGTCGCGGCAAACGCCGCGCTCGATGTCTGCGCGAGACGCGCCAGCGCATCGACGCGCGCCGCGCCGGAGCGAAGGCGCGTCCAGTTTTCACGCGCGCTCGCGCCCGCCTGGCGGATCGCGGCGGTCAGGTCGTCCTGCGCCTTGTCCTCCAGGGCGACCGTCTCGTCGACGCGCGCCTCCGTTTCGCCGCCCTCGAAAAACGGAATGCTCACCGACAGCATCGCCGTCGTGGTGGTCGTCGGGCGCGCGTAACCGGAACCGGCGCCTGCCGGCGTGTGGCTCGCCGTGATGTTGACCGTCGGCAGATGCGCGGAGCGGGCCTTCTCGACCTCGAGTTTCGCGATGCGCCAGTCGATCTGTTTCAACTGCACCTGATAGTCGTGGGCCTGCGCCTGGTTTGCCCACGCGTCGATGTCGTCCGGGCCGACGCGCGGCATCGTGACTGGATCGGCCAGCCGCGACAGCGCGGTAAAGGGCTGCCCGGTCGCCTGCTCCAGCGCGAGCCGGCTCAACTGCAACGCGTTGCCCGCGTCCTGCTGCTGCAGATGTGCCTGCAGCACACCCGACTCGGCCTCGCGTAGATCGATCACCGTCGCCTCGCCGGCCAGCTGCCTGCGGCGCAACTGGGCCAGATGCGTGTCGAGCGCGGCGGCGTAGTCGTTTGCCCGCGCGAGTTCATCCTCGGCGGCGAGTTCGTCGAAGTAGGCGCGCGCGGCTTTCAGGATCGATGCCTGCTGCGCCTGCGCGACTTCGGTGGCGCCGCGTGCCTCGATGAAGTCCGCCTGCCGGTAGGTCGTCCAGCGGCTCCAGTCGAACACCGGCTGCGTCAGGCTCACCGTCCAGCCGTTCTGCCAGTACGTCGTGGTCGGGAAGTCTTCGGTGGCGATGCGGTTATACGCACGCCCCCAGCCGCCGTCCACGCGCGGCAGCAACTGCGCGCGCGCCTTCGGTATCGCCTGATGCGCGGCGCGTGCGCCCGCGCGGGCAGCCGCGAGTTCCGCATCGTGACCGGTGGTCTGCTCGACGACGGTCAGCAGATCGGCCGCCCGCACCCATCGGGCACCCGCAGCGCCCGCGACCAGCGCCAGCGGGACCACAACAATGCGCGTATTCATCAGCGGCCACCTCGC
>CALFSF010000251.1 GCA_937917025.1 uncultured Paraburkholderia sp. | reverse complement strand
ACGGCGCGTCGACCTTGTGCCGGTGATGCGCCTCGATGATTTCGATGTCGTAGCCGGTCGCGAAATGGCGCGCCGCGAATTCGAGCAGCTTCAGCGTGACGTTCACGCCGACGCTCATGTTCGCCGCGAACACGACGCCGGTCTTCTCGCCGGCGGCGCGCAGTTGCGCTTTCTGCGCGTTGTCGAAACCGGTCGTGCCGATCACGAGTTTCACGTTATGACGCAGCGCGGCTTCGACGTGCGTCATCGTGCCCGCCGGACGCGTGAAGTCGATCAGATAGTCGACTTCGGTGAAAACGCGGTCGATGTCGTCCGTCAGGAGAACACCCGTCGACTTGCCGAGGAACGCACCGGCGTCCTGGCCCAGTTGCGGATGACCGGGGCGCACGAGCGCGCCCGCGAGCGTCGCGTCGGCGTCGTTCAGAACGGTTTCGATGAGCATGCGGCCCATCCGGCCCGACGCTCCAGCAATGGCAATTTTCATCGGCAACTCATGAGCAACAGGGCGGCGGGCGCAGGGAGCACGCGGACAGAAACGCCATCTCCATGCCATCACACCGCGGAAAACTGGAAAAAGCTGACGGCGCCGCTGCCGTGCCTGGACTGCACTGGCTTCATGCCTGCGACACCGCTCGCGCGGGACGCCATTGCACAGCCCGACGCCCGGCAAGCCCGGCACACACGCGCGCAACCCCAACTCACGCGACAGCACTTCGCGGGCCCCGCCCGCAAAGTGACAGACAGTACGGCTAGCCGCCCGTTCCCGTCGATGCCGGTGCTGGCGCGCTGCTTTGCGGACCGACCGGACCCACCGGGTTCTCGGACGGCGCGTTCGGGTTGGTCGGCGGCGGCGGACGGTGGAACTGGAACTGCGGCGCGCCCGGCGTGCCCGCGTTCGGCGGCAGACCTGCCGAAGGCGGCGTGCCCGCGCGCACCGAAGGCGTCGTGTTACCTGTCGGCGCCTGAACAGCTTCGGTCGCGCGGTTCGCGGCTTGCGCGGCCTGCTCGTTCGCAGCCGTCGACGGCAAGCCGGCCGCGGCGGTCGCGTCGGTTGCAGCGGGCGAGCGCGTCGTGTCGATGGTCACCGGCGCCGAAGCGGCGGCGGCCGCGACCGGCGCACTCGCGCCCGTTGCGCCACTGGCTACGACCGGTGCGGCGGCGGCCTTCTTGCCGGTGCGGTCGCCATCGATATCGGCGAGCAGTTCGAGGTTGGACGGCAGATCCTCGCCACCCGACCAGCTCGCGACGCGGTCATTCGCGAAAATCACGATGAAGTCGCGCTGCTGCACGATCGCGGTCGAACCGCGCTTGAAATAGAACAGATAGTCCCAGCGATCGGCGTGGAACATATCGGTCAGAAGCGGCGTGCCGAGCAGCTGGCGCACTTCCGCGCGCGACATGCCGACCTTCATTTGCGCTGCTGCTTCGCTCGAAACGAAGTTGCCCTGAACGACAGTAATCCGGTACGGCGTAATGCTTTGCGCAATACGCTGCGTGAGGCTGTCGTACGTGGAACATCCAGCAAGAACCGCTACAGCCGCAGCAGCGATCAAGGTACCCCGCATGCGGCTCCCCCGGTAGATCAATTGAGATTTTGAAATCATTTCACTCACCGTGCGGGCTTGCTGGCAAGCCGCGCGAGTTTCTGTCGAAGATGACCTGAACAGCAATTCACATTACTATTAGAACCCTGCATTGTACTCTAGGGACCCGCCGTCATGACCAATCCAACCGATCTCAAGAACATCGGGCTTAAGGCGACCCTACCGCGCCTCAAAATTCTCGAAATCTTCCAGCACAGTCCGGTGCGCCATCTGACAGCCGAAGACGTCTATCGCAACCTGCTGCACGAGGAACTCGATATCGGGCTTGCCACGGTGTACCGCGTGCTCACGCAGTTCGAGCAGGCCGGCCTGCTGTCGCGCAGCAATTTCGAATCCGGCAAGGCGGTCTTCGAGCTGAACGAAGGGACGCATCACGACCACCTCGTCTGCCTCGATTGCGGCATCGTCGAAGAGTTTTTCGACCCCGAAATCGAAAGCCGTCAGCAAGCTATCGCGAAAGAGCGCGGCTTCAAGCTGCAAGAGCATGCGCTCGCGCTGTACGGCGCGTGCACGAAGGAAAACTGCCCGCATCGCAAGCACTGATCAGGATTCACCGCGTTCGCGACGACAAAGACAGCAAAAGGCCCGGTTGGCATGTCTGCCCGCCGGGCCTTTTCATGAGCGCGTGCAATGCTCAGGTTTCAGTCTCCGCAATCCGCTCGCCCTGCATTTCGAGCCGCCACGGCTGCGCCAATGCGATCTCGTCGCAATTGGGCGCTTCGCCGCCGCGATCGATCACCACGAAATCGCTGACGCACCCGAGCGCCAGCAGCGGATGGTGCCAGACACCTTTCGCGTAGTTGACGCCCTGCCAGCCTTCGGTCCAGAAGGCGCGCATCCGTGCTGCGTCGAACTCGCCCGCCGGCGCGACGACGATCACGTAGCGCGCGTCGCTCAACGGAAGAAAGGCCTGACTGCCGAGCGGATGCCGCTCCATCATCGCGATCTCCAGCGGCCACGCGCGCGGCTGCCCGCGAAACACGTTGATCAACGGCCGGCCGCCATCGCCACCGACGTCGACGGTCGCCAGATCGTGAAAGCGTTCCGTCGTGCCACCGTTGATCGGGAAATGACGGGCGCCGTCCAGTTCGATCACGTCGCCGAACGGCGCGAAGGCTTCGCGCGTCAGGCGGGTTATGCGCAGTGTCTTCATGACCGCCTCTCCGTTACGCGATCTCGCCCCACAGACGCAGCCGCGACACGCCACCATCCGGATAGATGTTAAAGCGCACGTGCGTCACGGGCCCGAGCGCGGCAAGCTGTTCGCTGAACGTATGGACGTGGTCCATCTTCAGCGACTGCTCGGGTAACAGCACGGGCCAGAACATCGCCTGCGTGACGAGCGAATCGTCTGTGCCGCCCGCCACTGTCGCCGCCTGCAGCGAGCAGCGATCCGGGAAATTGCCCTTGAAATGCGCGGTATCGACTTCGACGCGACGGATCGTCCCCGGCTTTGCGAGCGCGACGATGGCCCAGTCGTTACCCGGCTCGCGGCGACGCCGTGTCTCCCATCCGTCGCCCATGTTGACGCCACGTCCGGGCATCAGGATCGTCGACGCGGGCCCGAAATGCTGGTTGTTCGCGGCGACCAGATACGCGCCGTTTTCGATCGCGGCGAGATCGATCAGGCCGCCGCGTTCGACGGTGTTCCAGTCGCGCTTTGGCTGGCCGTACACACGCAGACGCGCGAGGCCGCCATCCGGATAGAGATTCACGCGCAGATGCGTGAACGCGCGCGCGTCGCGCACTTCGACGTAGTGATGCTGGTTGCCCTGCAATGTCATCGCCGGCACGAGTACTTGCCAGTCCGCGTTATCCGGCGGTGTTTCGCCGTCGACGTGACAGGCCTCGATCGAAGCCGCCGGCGGAAAATTGCCGGTGAAGTGGCTCGTGTCGAGATCGACACCATGCACGACACCCGGACGCGCGAGCCGCACCACGCAGTGATCGTGGCCGGTGGTGCGCTTGCGGCGCGTTTCCCAGCCGTCCATCCATTTGCCGTTGTCGTCATACTTGCCGGGGATGAACACCGCCGGCTGCGGATCGAGCATGCGTTCCTTCGGCGCGAAGAATTCGTCGCTGGCGAAGAGCGCCTTCGCGCCCAGCCGCGGATCGGCAAGATTCATGTAGCGGCGCGTGAAAGCGGGGGCGTTGGGGTCGAGAACTGGATTAGCCATGATGGGTTCGTCTGCCTGATGGATCGGGTTGTAAAAGCCGGCGCTCGCGTAGCGCGCCGGCCTGGTCAGATTGCGTGTGCCGGCTCGCCGGATGCGGGGCGCGGTGTACTTTCGGCGCTCGCCGGAACGAAACGCAGATCGGCGTCCTGATTCAGCACGCGCCGCGCACGCGCCTTGTCGATATCGTTTTCCCACACGGCCACGACAACCGTGGCCACGCAGTTGCCGATCAGGTTGGTCAGCGCGCGGGCGATCCCGACGAACCAGTCGACCGGCAGAATCAGCACGAGGCCGAGCACCGGAATCGCGGGAATCGCGGAGAGCGTCGCGGCGAGAATCACGATCGCGGAACCCGGAATGCCGTGCGCGCCCTTCGACGTGATCAGCGAAACCAGCACCACGACGATCAGATCGTGGATCGACAGCGGCGTATTCGTCGCCTGTGCAATGAAGATCACCGCGAGCGTCAGATAGATCGAGAAGCCGTCGAGGTTGAACGAATAACCGGTCGGAATCACGAGACCGACGGTCGAATCCTTCACGCCCATCCATTCGAGCTTGCGCATGACCTGCGGCAGCACCGCATCCGACGAAGCCGTGCCCAGCACGATCGACAGTTCCTCGCGCAGATAGCGGATCAGCTTGAACACGTTGAAGCCCGCAAGGCGCATCACGATGCCCAGCACGACCGCGACGAACACGATGCAGCTCGCGTAGAACACGATCACCAGCATGCCGAGCTGCTTGAGCGACTCGACGCCGTAGGTGCCGGTCGTGAACGCAATCGCGCCGAGCACGCCGAGCGGCGCGAGCTTGATGATGAAACCCATCACGCGGAAAAAGACCTGCGCGAGTTCGTCGATCAGGCTGCCCACCCGCTGCGCCTTTTCACCGAGCAGCGAAAGCGCCGAGCCGAACAGCACCGAGAACACGAGGATCTGCAGGATGTCGCCCTTTGCGAACGCGTCGGTGGCGGTTTCGGGGATGATCTTCAGCAGGAACGCGGCCGTGTCCTTCAGGCTCTTCGCGTGCTCGGTGTAGGTGGAGAGCGACGCGGCATCGAGCGAATGCAGATCGATGTTCATGCCGACGCCGGGCCGCGTCGCGTAAGCCAGCACCGCGCCGATCAAAAGCGCGATCGTCGTCATGGCTTCGAAGTAGACGACTGCCTTCAGGCCGACACGACCCACTTTCTTCAGGTCGCCCGCATGCGCCATCCCGCCGACGACCACGCAGAACACGATTGGACCGATCACCATCTTGATCAGCTTGAGGAAGCCGTCGCCGAGCGGCCTCAACGACTGCGCGAAATGGGGAAACAACGCGCCGATCACGATGCCCGCCACCAGCGCGATCACCACCCGGCCAAACAGCGAATTGAAAAACTTCAACACGGCTTTCTCCTGGTTCCGGTTCAACTGTTCATACTGGTCCGACCAGTACGGTTATGACAAATAGTAGGAATTCGATATAGTTGAGTCAAGGAAAGATATGCCGGTGTTTACCCGTGCGGCGCGGCTGGTTTTTATTGCCGTCGCGCACAGGTTGTAAATGTCCGCTGCACCCGTTCGTCGCACGGACTACAATACTGGTCAGACCACGCCCCATCCTGAAAATCAGATGAAAAACGTTCCGCATACCGTCACTGATGCCGCGATTGCCACGATCCGCGAACGGATCGAGGGCGGCGCGTATCCGGTGGGGAGTCTGTTGCCGGCTCAGCGGCAGTTGTCGGAGGAACTGGCGATCAGCCGCGCCTCGCTGCGCGAGGCGCTGTCGACGCTCGAGGCGCTCGGCCTGCTGACGATCCGCCCCGGCAAGGGCGTGTACGTGGAAAGTGCGCAGGCGCAAGCCGGCGGACATCCGTGGCGTTTTGCGGAGCAGTCGTCATTGCCGGACACGTATCAGATGCGTTTCGCGCTCGAGGGCTTTGTCGCGCGCATGGCGGCGCTCGCGGTCAGCGACAGCGACATCGAATGGTTCGAGGACAATATCGCCGCGCTGCAGGGTGCGCTCGCCGCAGCCGAGCTCGACGAGGCGGCGCAACTCGACTTCGAGTTCCATATGCGGATGGTGAGCATCGCCGGCAACGCGGCGATCGAATCGATCCTGCGCAGCAGCGCGGACATCATGAAGGAAAGCCAGCGCATGCCCTTCTACCGGCGCGAACTGGTACTGACGACATACCATGAGCATCGCGCCATTCTCGACGCGCTCAAGGCGCGCGACGCCGACACCGCCGGCAAGGCCATCGAGACGCATATCTCGAACGCCGCGCAGCGCGCCGGCGTGTATTTCCCGACGCCGTGAAGCTGGTGCGAGCGGTGCGTGACAACGTGCCATCCCATGCGAACGCCCATGAAAAAACCGCTCCGGAGAGCGGTTTTTTCATGCCTGACGTGGGTAACGCGACGCGTGACGTCGCGTTGCGCCTGGCGATTTACTGCGCGCTTTACTTCGCGTTAGCCAGCGCCACAGCCGTATCCAGCATGCGGTTCGAGAAGCCCCACTCGTTGTCGTACCAGCTCGACACCTTCACGAGACGGCCCGACACCTTCGTCAGCGTCGAATCGAACGTCGAAGAAGCCGGATTGTGGTTGAAGTCGATCGAGACGAGCGGCGCGGCGTTATAGCCGAGGATGCCCTTCAGCGCGCCTTCCGACGCTTCCTTCATGATCGCGTTCACTTCCTCGACCGTCGTGTCGCGCTTGGCGATGAACGACAGGTCGACGATCGACACGTTGATCGTCGGCACGCGGATCGCATAGCCGTCGAGCTTGCCGTTCAGTTCCGGCAGCACGAGGCCGACCGCCGATGCCGCGCCCGTCTTCGTCGGAATCTGGCTGTGCGTGGCCGAGCGCGCGCGGCGCAGGTCTTCGTGATACACGTCGGTCAGCACCTGGTCGTTCGTGTACGCGTGAATCGTCGTCATCAGGCCGTTTTCGAGGCCGATCTTGTCGTTCAGCGGTTTCACCAGCGGAGCGAGGCAGTTCGTCGTGCACGATGCGTTCGAAATGACCGTGTCCGATGCCTTCAGCACGTGATGGTTCACGCCGTAGACGATCGTCGCGTCGACATCCTTGCCGCCCGGTGCCGAGATGATCACCTTCTTCGCGCCGGCCTTGATGTGCGCGCTGGCCTTTTCCTTCGTCGTGAAGAAGCCCGTGCATTCCATCACGACGTCGACCTTCAGTTCCGCCCACGGCAGTTCCGCCGGGTTGCGGACAGCCAGCACGCGGATCTTGTCGCCGTTCACGACGAGGTTCTGGCCATCGACCTTCACTTCGCCCGGGAACTTGCCGTGTGCCGTGTCGTACTGCGTCAGATGGGCGTTCGTGTTGGCGTCGCCCAGATCGTTGATGGCGACGATTTCGATATCGTGCTTCTTGCCGTTTTCATAGAAGGCGCGCAGCGTGTTGCGGCCGATCCGGCCGTAGCCGTTGATTGCGACGCGAATCGTCATGGTCTATCTCCTGATTCCTGATGGCTAAAAAATACGTTCGTCGAGGGGGTTCGCCGCCGCGCCGAACATGTACGCGTGCGGCGAAACGAAACGCCAGCGTCAGCCGAGAGTCTTCTTCGCCGTTTCCACGACGTGCTCGACGGTGAAGCCGAAGAACGGGAACAGCACGTTGGCCGGTGCGGACTCGCCGAACACGTCGATGCCCACCACGCCGCCTTCGAGACCGACATACTTGCGCCAGAAATCCGTCACCCCCGCTTCGATCGCGACGCGGCGCACGCCTTGCGGCAGCACGCGTTCACGATATTCGGCATCCTGCTGGTCGAACACGGTCGTGGACGGCATCGACACCACGCGTGCCCCGATACCTGCCTGTTGCAGCGGCTCGACCGCCTTCAACGCCAGTTCGACTTCCGAACCCGTCGCGATCAGGATGATCTTGCGCGCGGGGATTTCGTCGTTCCAGTCGCGCAGCACGTAGCCGCCCTTCGCGATGTTCGCGATCTGCGCATCCGTGCGCTCCGAGAACGCGAGGTTCTGGCGGCTGAAGATCAGGCAGGACGGGCCGTGATGCTCGACGGCCTGCGTCCACGACACCGCCGTTTCCACCGTATCCGCCGGACGCCACACCTGCAGGTGCGGAATCATGCGCAGGCTCGAGACATGCTCGATCGACTGGTGCGTCGGACCGTCTTCGCCGAGGCCGATCGAATCGTGCGTGAACACGAAGATCGACGGCGCCTTCATCAGCGCGGCGACGCGCAACGCATTGCGGCTGTAATCGGAGAACGTGAGGAACGTGCCGCCGAACGGCTTGAACCCGCCGTGCACCGCGATCCCGTTGATCGCCGCGCTCATGCCGAATTCGCGCACGCCGTAGTTCACGTAGTTGCCGGCGGCGCCGTGTTCGCCGACGCGGACAGGCTTCGCGGCCTTCCAGTTAGTGAGGTTCGAGCCGGTCAGGTCGGCCGAGCCGCCCAGCAGTTCCGGCAGCACGCCCGACAGACCTTCGATGGCCTGCTGCGATGCCTTGCGGGTCGCGACGGTTTCAGCCCGTTCGTTCGCGCCGGCGATAATCGCCTGCGCCTTTTGCGCCCAGTCGGCCGGCAACTGCTTCGACATGCGGCGCTCGAAGTCGGCGGCTTCCTGCGGGTACTTCGCACGATAGGCGGCGAACGCCTTGTCCCACTCGCCTTCGATCTTCGCGCCCGATTCCTTCGCGTCCCACGCTGCATAGACTTCCGGCGGAATCACGAACGGCTCGTAGTTCCAGCCGATCTTCGCGCGCGTGGCCGCGATTTCCTTGTCGCCAAGCGGCGCGCCGTGCGCGTCGTGGCTGCCGGCCTTGGTCGGCGCGCCTTCACCGATGACGGTCTTGCAGCAGATCAGCGTCGGCCTGTCCGACTGCTTTGCCTGTTTGATCGCGGCGTCGACCGCGTCGACGTCGTGGCCGATCACGCCCGGAATCACGTTCCAGCCGTACGCTTCGAAGCGCTTCGGCGTGTCGTCGTGGAACCCGTGGATGACTTCGCCATCGATCGAGATGCCGTTGTCGTCGTAGAACGCGATCAGCTTGTTCAGCTTCAGCACGCCTGCAAGCGAGCATGCCTCGTGCGAGATGCCTTCCATCAGGCAGCCGTCGCCGACGAACACGTACGTGTGGTGATCGACGATCTTCGCGTCGGGCTTGTTGAATTCATTCGCGAGCAGCGATTCGGCGAGCGCCATGCCGACTGCATTCGCCAGACCCTGGCCGAGCGGGCCGGTCGTGGTCTCGACGCCTGGCGTGATGCCGTATTCCGGGTGACCCGGCGTCTTCGAATGCAGTTGACGGAAGTTCTTCAGTTCTTCCATCGGCAGGTCGTAGCCGGTCAGATGCAGCAGCGAATACAGCAGCATCGAGCCGTGACCGTTCGACAGCACGAAGCGGTCGCGATCGGCCCACTGCGGATTCTTCGGGTTGTGGCGCAGATGGCGCGACCACAGCGCAACGCCGATCTCGGCCATGCCCATCGGCATGCCCGGGTGACCGGAGTTGGCTTTCTGAACGGCATCCATGGCCAGCGCGCGAATCGCGTTGGCCATCTGGGAGGTGGGTGCGGGAGACGGGGTCGTCATGTCGAGTCCGGAGAACGAGTCCAAAAAGCGGGGCGCAGGCGGCGGTCCGGAAGCTCGGCGGCCAGAGTGCTCCGACGCACGATGCGGCGCCGGGAGACGCGAAACGGGCAGAGCAAACGGACAAGGCAGCAAAGCGAGACATTCTAGCAGATCGTCACCGTTTGCCCGGCCGGAAGGCGTCGGGAGCGGCAAGTTTCGCCATCGGTTCGACCATGGCGTTCGTTCGGGGTTCGGGAAGGGAAACGGCCGTCGTCGCGGCACGCGCGGCCCGGCTGGCGCAGCGGGACGCGCATGGGCGCCTCTAGCATGGGCACCTCTATAATCGGGCCATTGAGACCTACTGCGCCCGCGAGGCGCATCTGTGATCCGTGAGCGCTCCTCTTCTCTTCCATCCGGCTCCCGACGCGGTCTACGGCTTTCCTGGCGCGCGCCGCCTCGCGAGCGTGGATTCGCCATTCCAGCACATCGAGGTGTGGGACACGCCGCAACTCGGCCGGCTTTTCACGCTGGACGGCCGCCCGATGACTTCGACCGGCGACGAATTCATCTATCACGAATGCATGGTTCACGCCGCCGCGCTCACGCACCCAGCGCCGCGCGCGGCGCTGGTGCTGGGCGGCGGCGATGGCGGCGCGGCGCGCCAGTTGCTGCGGCACCGGGAAATCGCGCGCATCGTGGTTGCCGAACTGGACGCCGAAGTCGTGCGCCTCACGCGCGTGTATTTGCCCGAAGTGCATGGCGGCGCGTTCGACGACCCGCGCGTCGAACAGGTGACCGGCGACGCCGCCCGCTACGTCGAGACAGCCGGTGAACGGTTCGATCTCGTTGTCTTCGATCTGACGCCGCCCGACTCGCCCGCGGCCGGTCTTTACACCACGGCCTTCTACACAGCGCTCAAACGCGTGATGACACCCGACGCGGTGTTGTCGCTCCATCTCGGTTCGCCGTATTTTCATGCGCCGCGAATTGCAGCGCTGCTACGTGACCTGCGTGCCGCATTCAGGGTCGTGCGCACGATGGGCGCGTTCGTGCCGCTGTACGGATCGCAGTGGCTGATGGCCACCGCCAGCGACGTCCTCGATCCCGCCGCGACCGCCGCAGTCGAGGCTTGCGGCACACGGCTTGCGGCACGCCGGATCGAGGGCCTGCGTTTTTATGACGCAACGATGCACGCGAGCCTCTTCGTCGCAGCCCACGCAGCGCGCGATAAACTCGGGCCATGACTCGCGTCGTCGTCATGCCAGAACCGAACGGCGAGCCAGTCCGGCACAATGCGCGAGGCTTCGCGCGCTTCCCTGCTTCACCCCGTTCACCCGACGATCATCAATCGCCACGGAGAAATCCATGACCGCCCCTCGCCCAGCCGGTGTGCCCTGGTTGACCCCTTACATGACGGTGCGTGACGCGCGCGTCACGATCGCCTTTTTCGAAGCCGCGTTCGGCTTCGCCGTGCGTGACAGCGTGAACGACGACGGTGCGATCATGCACGTCGAGATGACGTATCAAGGTCAGCTGATCGTCATGTTCGCGCCCGAAGGCGGTTTCGGCTCGACGGCAAGGACGCCGAAAACCGCGGGCGCCGTCGCGCCGCAATCGTTCTATCTCTATGTCGACGACGTCGACGCTGTGTATGCTCGCGCCATCGCGGCGGGAGCGAAGTCGCTGAGCGAGCCGGAAGACCAGTTCTGGGGTGACCGCTTCGCCCAGATCGAGGATCCCGACGGCTACCGCTGGGCGCTCGCGCGCCATCTTTCATGAACCGGAGACCCTTTTCCCGATGCCCCGTTTTTTCGTCGACATGCCGCTTCGAACCGGCGACGTCGAACAGCTGCCGGATGACGTCGTTCGGCACGTCCAGGTGCTGCGCCTGCAGACCGGCGACTCGATTGCGCTCTTCAACGGCGAAGGCGGCGAGTACGTCGCGGAACTCGTCGACATCGAACGTCGCTCGGTTACGGCGAAGATCGCCGGCTTTCGCGATATCGACGTCGAGCCGCCCTATCGGCTGACGCTCGCGCAGGGCATCGCGGGCGGCGACAAGATGGACTGGCTGATCGAAAAAGCCGTCGAGCTGGGCGCATCGCGCGTCGTGCCGCTGACGGCCGCGCGCAGCGTCGTGCGCCTTTCGGGTGAGCGTGCGCAACGCCGGAACGCACACTGGCAAGGGATCGTGCGCGCATCGTGCGAGCAGTGCGGACGCAACCGTCTGCCCGACGTCGCGCCCGTCAGCGACTTCGCGGCGTGGCTTGGCGCGTTGTCCAGAAGGCCTGCGGACGATGAGCTCAGGCTGCTGCTTTCGCCGCGCGGCAGTATCGCGTTTTCGGCGCTGCCCGCTGAGCCGCCGCAGGGGCGCGTCATCGTGTTGATCGGGCCGGAAGGGGGATTATCGATGGAGGAAGAGACGGCCGCCGTGGATCAAGGCTTCACGCCTGTCGGCCTCGGCCCGCGCGTGCTGCGCACGGAAACCGCGGGCATGGCCATGCTGGCCGCGCTGGCCGCGCGCTGGGGCGGGTGGTAACCGGCTGGTAACGCATTGCGCATTGCACGCTCGCATGGTTGCGGGTTCGCAAAAACCGCGCGCCAAAGACACAGCCCGCCATCTGGCGGGCTGTGTCTTTGTTACCGATGCGCTGGATGGGGGCGGTTCAGGCTGGCGCTTCTTAAGTCACCGCCCGCAACATCACGCGAACGAGTAGAACACGCGGAAGGCAACCTTGCGTTCCGCCCAGAACTCCGCGGCTTCGCGAAACACGTCGAGGAGGGTCTCGCGGCCTTCCTTGTCGAATTTCTGCGCCACCGGCAGCGCCTCGAGCACGATCACAAAGCCCGGCTGCGGCCCCGCCTTCGCGACCAGATCGGTCAGGCAATCATAAAGCGCGTCGTAATTCTTGCCGAAGTGCTTCGGAAACGTGAACGAAGTCGCGATCGTTTCCATCACTTCCTGTTTGCTCTGCGCGTTGCCGCAACAGGCATAGAGAAAATGCTGCTCCAGCTGGCTCGCCTCGTCAGCAAGATCCTGCACGCGAAACGCGCGGATCGACTGTACGATGTTCGGTCGTACGGTCTTGAAAAGACTCATGGGGCCCTCGTTCGATGAAAGCACACTGGTGGCTTCGCTCTGGGTATCCTGGCCGGGCCCGGCGCTGCGCATCTGCATGACGCGCTGGAACAGATTGCCGTTACCGGCCGCGAAAAGATCCGTCGCGACTGTGGAGTCGTGCGCGTAGACGTTGTCGCTCATGCTGTTCATCCCGATGTCATTCAACAATACGTTTAAAACTCGTGTAGTGGTCGTCGGAGTAATAACAGTTGTCGGTTCGCCGTAGCGGGCCACCGCAGACAATGCGGCGTGCGCCCCGATTGCGGGCGCGAGGCGTGGGAACGGTGTATTCGTGGTAATAACCGCGTTTGTGCGGCGACAGCAACCGCTCGCGATTGCCGAATACGATGCCGTCCTTCTCATACGGGTAAGGCCCGCCTGCTGCAATCAAGTTCAAAGTATTGACTGCTTCCCGCGGCAATTGCGTCACCGCAATGGTGCCCTGCGCCTGATCAGTGGACGGCGTTGCGATGTCGCGAGCAAAGGCGCCAGGAACGACACTCCCGCACAGGCTGACGACGATCAGGGCGGCTGGGAGCACGCCTTTGCGGAGCCACTTGCGTGCCATGAACCAGAATTCCCGCTGTTAGATCACGAGTTCGACGACCATGAAAGGTGTAAGGGTATCGCTAATGGCCCCTGGAATCAATGCGCGATCGGCCAGCCGGCGGCTCCGCTGAAGCGCAAACGCCCCACTGACGCGCCTTCCAGCGGCTTTTGCCGCAGCCAGATTAATGCCGCCCGGATCTTGAAACAATCGGGAGTCCGAGTGGTACGGGCTTGATGGGCCGGTGCGGGGCGATGGGCCGGGAGCGCAGACGCGCGGGCGAAAAAGCCGCCCGGCATGCTCCACGGCACGGCGCGTCGGTATCGACGCGCCGTTTGCGGTGGCAAATATTACCGGGTGGCGATCACGTCGGCCACCAGCAGCGCCGCCATGTTGACGATACGCCGCACGGTCGCCGACGAGGTCAGCACATGCACCGGTTGTGCCGCGCCGAGCAGCATCGGACCGATCGCGATGTTGTTGCCCGCCGCTGTCTTCAGCAGGTTGTACGAGATGTTGGCCGCGTCGATGTTCGGCAGGACCAGCAGGTTCGCGTCGCCTTCGAGCGTCGAGTCGGGCAGCACTTCGCGGCGCAGGTTCGCGTCGAGCGCGACGTCGCCATGCATCTCGCCGTCCACGTGCAGGTCCGGCGCGCGTTCGCGCAGGATATCCAGCGTGTCGCGCATCTTCTGCGCGGTCGGTGCGTTGCTCGTACCGAAGTTCGAATGCGACAGCAGCGCGATCTTCGGCTCGATCCCGAAGCGGCGCACTTCCTCAGCCGCCATGATCGTGATTTCGGCGAGCTGCTCCGGCGTCGGGTCGACGTTCACGTGCGTATCGACGATGAAGATCTGCCGGCCCGGCAGGACGAGCGCGTTCATCGCGGCGTAGACCGTGCTGCCTTCCTTCTTGCCGATCACCTGATCGATGAAGTGCAGGTGGCGGTGCGTCGTGCTGATCGTGCCGCAGATCATGCCGTCCGCCTCGCCCTTCTTCACGAGCATCGAGCCGATCAGCGTCGTGCGGCGGCGCATTTCGAGCTTCGCCATCTGCTCGCTGATGCCCTTGCGCGACATCATCTTGTAGTAGGTCTGCCAGAAATCGCGATAGCGCTCGTCGTGGTCGGTATTCACCACGGTGTAATCCTGGCCGGCGACGAGGCGCAGGCCATAACGCGCGATGCGCTGCTCGATCACCGCCGGACGGCCGATCAGGATCGGCTTCGCGAGCTTTTCGTCGACGACGATCTGGACCGCGCGCAGCACACGCTCTTCTTCGCCTTCCGCGAACACGATGCGCTTCTTCTCCGGCTCGACGCCGCGCGCGACCTGGAAGATCGGCTTCATCGTCGTGCCGCTGTGATACACGAACTGCTGCAGATGCTGCTCGTACGCGTCCATGTCCTCGATCGGACGGGTTGCGACGCCCGAATCCATCGCGGCCTTCGCGACGGCCGGCGCGATCTTGACGATCAGACGCGGATCGAACGGCTTTGGAATCAGGTATTCCGGACCGAACGACAGATCCTGGATGCCGTAAGCGGTCGCGACGACGTCGCTCTGCTCCTGACGCGCCAGTTCAGCGATCGCATTGACCGCGGCGATTTCCATCTCGCGCGTCACCGTCGTCGCGCCCGCGTCGAGTGCGCCACGGAAGATGAACGGGAAGCACAGGACGTTGTTGACCTGGTTCGGGTAATCGGTGCGGCCCGTGCACAGCACCGCATCCGGACGCACTTCGAGCGCGAGTTCCGGCAGGATTTCCGGTGTCGGATTGGCGAGCGCGAGAATCAGCGGCTTGTCGGCCATGCGCTTGACCATGTCCTGCTTCAGCACGCCACCGGCTGAAAGGCCGAGGAAAATGTCCGCGCCTTCGATCGCCTCGCCGAGCGTGCGGGCTCCGGTTTCGCGCGCGAAGCGCTCCTTGTCCGGATCCATCAGCTCGACACGGCCCTTGTAGACCACGCCGGCCAGATCGGTCACGAGAATGTTTTCGATCGGCAAGCCGAGATCGACGAGCAGATCGAGACACGCGAGCGACGCCGCGCCCGCGCCCGAGGCCACGAGCTTCACCTTGGAGATGTCCTTGCCGACGACCTTCAGCCCGTTCGTGATGGCCGCCGCGACGACGATCGCCGTGCCGTGCTGGTCATCGTGGAACACCGGAATCTTCATGCGCTTGCGGCATTCGCGCTCGACGATGAAGCAGTCCGGCGCCTTGATGTCTTCCAGATTGATACCGCCGAAGGTCGGTTCGAGCGCGGCGATCACTTCCACCAGCTTGTGCGGGTCGGATTCGTTGAGTTCGATATCGAACACGTCGATGCCCGCGAACTTCTTGAACAGGACGGCCTTGCCTTCCATCACGGGCTTCGACGCGAGCGGGCCGATGTTGCCGAGACCGAGCACGGCCGTGCCGTTCGTCACGACGCCGACGAGGTTGCTGCGCGCGGTGAAGCGCGCCGCGTTCAACGGGTTCTCGACGATTTCCTCGCACGCGAACGCGACGCCCGGCGAGTACGCCAGCGCGAGGTCGCGCTGGTTGATCATCTGTTTGGTGGGCGCGATCGCGATCTTCCCGGGAGTGGGAAACTCGTGGTAATCGAGGGCAGCTTCGCGAAGTTTGGAATTGACGGGAGTCGACATAAGGCGTGCCTGGAAGTGCAGATTAGAATAGAAGTTCGACGCATTGTAGCGCCAATCCCAAAGCCGATTCCTTCAAAAAGGGTACAACTGCCACGACTGAAACAGCGCAAACGCCCGCTGTGCGGTGCAGCAAATGAATCGCCATCGGCCGGATGGCCGGGTTTCGCCAGCCATCCGGCCAGGTCGTCCACGGGCAATGCGAGCCGTACAATTCATTCATTCCCGTCGCGTTTCACGAGTACCCGATTTTCGTTCCGCAGTGAAAATCGTTGGGGTTTCGGAACCGCGCGTTACGCCCGCAGACGGCTTTCGCTGCACGTTGCTGCTTTACGGATTTTCACCATGCTTTCCGAGTTTTCACTGATCGACCGTTTCTTCGCGCGGCGCGCGCGCGCCACGCCGCGCGCGCCGCTCGGCATCGGCGACGACTGCGCGCTGCTCGCGCCACGCGCCGGTGAAATGCTGGCCATTTCGACGGACATGCTCGTCGAAGGCCGCCACTTTCTTTCCGACGTCGATCCTCGCGCGCTGGGTCACAAGGCGCTCGCAGTCAATCTGTCCGATCTCGCGGCGATGGGCGCGAAGCCGCACGCCTTCACGCTCGCACTCGCATTGCCGCAAGCGCGGGAAAGCTGGCTCGGCGCGTTCAGCGAAGGCCTGTTCGAGATGGCGGAGCGCTTCGATTGCGAACTCGTGGGCGGCGACACCACAAGCGGACCGCTCAACATCTGCATCACCGTGTTTGGTGAAGTCCCTCCCCAGCACGCGTTGCGCCGCGACGCCGCGCAACCCGGCGACGACATCTGGATATCCGGAACGCTCGGCGACGCGCGCGCCGGGCTCGGCGTGTTGCGCGGCGAATGGCCGACCGGCGATGAAGACGCCGCGGCATTTCAAAAAGCGCTCGAAAAGCCGGAACCGCGCGTCGCGCTCGGCATCGCCCTGCGGGGACACGCGCGCGCGGCGCTCGATATCTCGGATGGACTCGCGGGTGATCTGTGTCATATCCTCGAACGGTCGCGGGTGAATGCCCGCGTCGACGCCGATGCGGTTCCCCGCTCCGCTGCGCTTCGGCGGCTTCCGGCTGACGTGCAGCGCCGCTGCACGCTCGCGGGTGGCGACGACTACGAGCTATGTTTCACCGCGCCGGTATCCGCGCGCGAGGCAATCGAAGCCGCGGGCAACAGCGTCGCCGTGCCCGTCACGCGCATCGCTACAATAAGCGCTCTCCAGACCGGCGCGCCTGCCATCGCGTGGCACGACGCGACAGGCACGCCGCTCACCCTGACGTTGCAAGGTTTCGATCATTTCCATGCAGACTGAACCCCCACTCGGCCCCGCCGACGACCTCACGCCCACGCCCGATCCGCGCGCGCCACGGCCGCGCCGCGCGACGGCGCGCTTCATGCTGTCGCACCCGCTGCATCTCATCTCGCTCGGCTTCGGCAGCGGGCTTTCGCCGGTCGCGCCGGGCACGTTCGGCACGCTGTTCGCGTGGGCGTCGTTCGCAGCGTTCAGTCACTATCTGACCGTGATCGAGTGGGGCATCCTGATCGCGGCGGGCTTTTTCGCCGGCATCAGCATTTCGGGTTTCACCGCGAAGCGGCTGGGCATTGAAGACCCGTCTTCCATCGTGTGGGACGAGATCGTCGCGTTCTGGCTCGTGCTGCTGATGGTTACGCCCGTCACGTTCACCGGCCAGTTGTGGGCATTTATCGTGTTCCGTTTCTTCGACATGGTGAAGCCGCCGCCCATCCGCTACTTCGATCGCAAGCTGAAAGGCGGTTTCGGCATCATGTTCGATGACCTTGTCGCTGCGTTCTTTACGCTTCTCGTCATCGCGCTCTGGCGCATGTCGATCTGACCGACGCACGTTACCGGACATACGCATGGCTACCGATTCCGTCGTCCATCAACTTGCGATCCGCGTAGGCAACCGTTTGCGCGACGAACGGCTGATGCTCGCTACCGCCGAGTCCTGCACGGGCGGCATGGTCGCGACCGCCATGACAGACATCTCCGGCAGCAGCGGCTGGTTCGAGCGCGGTTTCGTCACGTATTCCAATCAGGCGAAAAGCGAGATGATCGGCGTGCCCGCCGAACTGATCGACAGGCACGGCGCGGTGAGCGAACAGGTGGCGCGCGCGATGGCCGAAGGCGCGCTGCGTAACAGCCGCGCGCAGGTATCGCTGGCGATCACGGGGGTCGCCGGGCCAGGCGGAGGGACGGAAACGAAGCCGGTCGGCATGGTGTCGTTCGGCTGGACGAACCGCCTGCATACGAAAGTCGAGACGCTCGTGTTCAAGGGCGACCGCGACAGAATCCGCGTGCAGGCCGCCGCACACGCATTGCGCGGGGTGCTTCTGCTGCTCGATGAGCAGGAACGGTAGCCCTTCCTCTCATCGGCAATTTTGCCGGACAACCGCAAACCCGCTCACACGATCCCGATGATCACGTCCGCTATCGAAAAAGTCGAACTGATCCGCCGTTTCGACTTGCAGCCCCATCCGGAAGGCGGCTTTTATCGCGAGACGTATCGCTCGGCAACGGAAATAAAGCGACAGGGTTCGGGCGAGACGCGCTCAGCTTCGACCGCGATCTACTATCTGCTCGCGGATGGCGCCCATTCGGCGTGGCACCGGATCCGGTCCGACGAGGTCTGGCATTTTTATGCGGGCGAGCCGCTCTACGTGCATGTCCTCGACGAAGCCGGCCATCTGACGTCGCATCGGCTGGGCAACGCGCTCACGCACGCGGATGCCGTGTTCCAGGTGGTCGTGCCGGCCGGACAGTGGTTTGCCGCGGAATGCGTCGACCCGGCGGGTTACGCGCTGGCCGGTTGCACGGTCGCGCCGGGATTCGAATTCAGCGAATTCGAACTGGCCAGCGTGGATGTGCTGCTGGCAAATTACCCGGCGCATCGGGACATCGTGATGCGACTGGGGCCGCTCTCACGCGCCTCACGCGACTCATAAGCCCTGCCCCCGTTTCACGCTCAACGATACTGGTTGATCCGGTCTCGCGTCTCGCGCGCGGCGCGCGCCGCGGCGTCGGCAAAATCGTCGCCCTTGCCGGCGTAAATGATCGCGCGGGAAGAGTTGATCAGCATGCCGGTGTTCGCCGCGGTGCGGCCGGCACGCACGGTCGCCTCGACGTCGCCACCCTGCGCGCCGATGCCGGGAATCAGCAGCGGCATGTCGCCGACCATTCCGCGCACCGCTTCGATTTCCTTCGGGAACGTCGCGCCCACCACGAGCCCGAGTTCGCCGCTTGCGTTCCACTTTTCCGCCGCGAGCTGCGCCACGACCTGATACAGCGGGCGCCCGCCCGTCTCCAGAAACTGCAGGTCCGAGCCGCCCGCGTTCGACGTGCGGCACAGCACGATCACGCCTTTGCCCGCGTGTTCGAGATACGGCTGGATCGAGTCGAAGCCCATATACGGGTTCACCGTGACGGCATCCGCGCGATAACGTTCGAACGCTTCGCGCGCGTACTGTTCGGCCGTGCTGCCGATATCGCCGCGCTTCGCATCGAGGATCACCGGGAGACCCGGATGATGCGCGTGGATGTGGGCGATCAGCTGTTCGAGCTGGTCTTCGGCGCGATGCGCGGCGAAGTACGCGATCTGCGGCTTGAACGACGACGCGTACGGCGCAGTCGCATCGACGATCGTGCGGCAGAACTCGAAAATGGCGTCGGGCCGGTTCGCAAGCGCGCCCGGAAACTTCGTGGGCTCGGGGTCGAGGCCGACGCACAGCAGCGAGTTCGTGCGCTGCCACGCGTCGTTGAGCGTCTGGATGAATGAGGACATGGTGAAAACTCGCGACGAGCCATTAGCGGATGAGGCGCGTATTTTACCCGGCGGCGCGGGTCTTCCGGCCCGTCGCCCTCACACACGACCCGACGCGCCCGCATCGCCATCGCCCGTCATGATCAACGACCGAACGCGCGAAGCACCGCACCGCGCACGGCCTACTGCCGCCCGTGCCCTCTTGCGCCGGTCGTCGAGCGTATTCCCGTCCGCTCGACCGTGAACGTGAACTGACGCGTCAGACGCTCGCCGCGCGCGAGCACCGTCATGCCGTTCGCGGCCGCGCCGCCCGGCAAATTCATCGCGTTGATCGGATGGTCGACCGGTTCGAAGCAGAAGAAATCTGCCGACGGCGGCGTATACAGCACGTAGTAATCGGTATCGGCGGCGATCGTGAGCGACAGGCGCCGCTTCGGCCACACCACCGCCGTGCGCCCGCTCCAGCCGGTGAACGCGTGGTTCACGATCGTCTCCGGCAACGGATACGCGACGCCGAACTGCCACGCGGGCGGCGCCGGGACGTGCCGCATCGGCAGCCAGTCGTCGCCGGCGAGCCACAGGCCGCCGGCCGCCGCCGACAGTTCCGTGCCCGCGTCGCGCGGCAAAAACGGGTGAATACCGAGACCGAACGGCAGCGCTTCGCGCCCCGTGTTTTCGATTTCGAGCGTGACGATCAACACGGGGCCATCGAGCGTGTACATCTGCATCGCCCGATACGCGTACGGCTTGCCGTCGCTGCGATCGAGCGTCAGACGCACGCTCTGGTGATCGGTGTCGGCGACCTGCCACGGCGCGAGCCAGCCGTCGCCGTGAATCGGCAGCGGTTCGCCGTCGCGGTTGAGCGGCACATCGATCGAGCGGCCCGAGAAGCTGAACTGGCCGCCGCCGATCCGGTTCGAATACGGCAGCAGCGGGTAACACGACAGTTCGTTCGGATCGGTATCGCGGGCAACGTGGCGGCAGCGGCGAAAAATCGGCACGAGGCCGTCTTCGCCGCGGTAGTCGAAACGCGTCACGCCGCCGCCGAGCAGCGGAGCGACGTCGAGCCGCAGTTGCGCACTGGAAAGCGTGACGGAAGCGATGTCGCCCGCGACGGTCGTGCCGGTCGCAACCGCCGACGTACTCGGTCCGGGCAGCACGGGGGTGGCGGCCGCGGCCAGTCTCGCGCGGCGCGACTGCGATGAAGACGAGCCAACGGAATTCGTGACAGTCATGTCAGTCTCCTCGAGAGGCGTCAAACATTGCCGTCGTCATCGACGGGAAATCCTGCGGGCAGCTCGGCAAGCCGGTTGCCTCTTTGGCGTCGTACAGCGTGCTGCAACATCGGCGAATGAAATCCCGCGCGGCATCGCTATTGAAACGGTCGGCCTGCAACGCCTCGCGCGAAATTTCCCGCGAAAACAATACGCCGGGCACCTATCGCCGCACCGGCGTGCCTTGAAAAAGCGGCTCCGGCAGACCGCGCGCGCCGGGCGTCGCGATGAAAACACCGCCGGCCCGCGTGTCCTTGCCAAGCGCGTGCGCATCGAGCTCGTCGCGCCCGCTCGTAATGTATAGCGTGCCGAGTTGCGCGCCGCCCAGCGCGACGCAGCTCGGTTGCGCGGTCGGCACCGTGACGCGCGCCGTTTCGGCGCCGTCGGCGCCGTAGCGCACGACGCGCGCGCCGCCCCACTGCGCATTCCACAGGCCGCCATCACGATCGACCGTCGAGCCGTCCGGCAGTCCGGTCGCATCGGTCAGCGTCACGAACACGCGGTCGCCTGAAATGCGGCCGTCGCTGCCATAAGCACAGGTGCGAATCGTGCGGGTCGGCGAATCGCAGTAGTACATCGTCGCGCCGTCCGGGCTGAACGCAATACTGTTCGCAATTGCCGGCGATGGCAATGGCAACCGTTCAAGCGTCAGATCATGATTCAGGCGATAAAAGCCACCGACGGTCTTCATCGGCGACGTCTCGTCTTTCGTTCCGAATACAAAACGACCTTGCCGGTCGCACCGGCCGTCGTTGACGCGCGTGTTCAGGCCACGCTCGACGTCGACGATATGCTGCGTCTCGCCCGTCGCGAGATCGAAAAACGCGAGATGCGACGCGAGGCCGAGCAGCAGGTAATGCGGGTCGGCGCACAGCGCGAACGTCGCGAGCCGCTCGGGCATCGGCCAGAACGTGCTGCGGCCGTCGTCCGGATCGTAGCGCCACAGCCGCGCGCCTTCGATGTCCGTCCAGTAGAAGCGCCCGGTGCGCGCGCACCACGTCGCGCCTTCACCGAGCCGGCACTTCGCGTCGATGAGGAGCGCCGCCTGCCGTTCGCGCGCCGCCACGCTCATGCCCAGCCTCCGTCCACGATCAGGTCCTGCGCGGTGATCATGCGGCTGTCGTCGGCGGCAAGGAAGAGCGCCATGCGCGCCAGGTCCTCGGGCATCAGTTCGCGGTCGATGCACTGCCCCTGTTTGATCGATTCGCGGCCGGCGTCGTCGAGCCACAGACGCTTCTGCTTTTCGGTCATCACCCAGCCCGGCACGAGCGTATTGACGCGAATATTGAACGGACCGAGGTCGCGCGCGAGACCGCGTGTGAGCCCCTGCACCGCCGCTTTCGACGTCACGTACACCGGATAGCCACCGTTTTTCAGCATCCAGCTGATCGAGCCGAGATTGATGATCGAGCCGCCGCCGGCAGCCTTCATGTCGTCGACCACGGCCTGCGCCGCGAAAAACTGGTGACGGATGTTGACCGCGATACCCGCATCGAAAGACGCGGGCGTGACTTCGGCGATCGTGTGGCGCCTGTCGTTCGCCGCGTTGTTGACGAGCACGGTGATCGGGCCGAGCGCCGCGCGCACGTCGGCGATCGCCTTCTTCAACGCGTCGAGATCGGTGAGATCGCACGGCAGGAAAAGCGGCCTGTGGCGCGAGTCGCCGAGTGCGTCGGCGTGGGCTTCACCGGCGCTCGCGTCGATATCGAAGAACGCCACGCGCGCGCCCTGCGCCGCGAAGTGTTCGACGAACGATGCGCCGATGCCGGTTGCGCCGCCGGTGATCAACACCGTGCGACCGGTAAGACTCGGATAGCGGGCAAACGCGCTATCCGTCTGACGTTCATTCACATTGGCCGGAGACGACATCGTTCGATTCCTTCAGGAGCAGGGATTAATCACGCGAACCGCGGTTCTTCAGCTGGTCGAGCATCACGGCGGCAAGCAGGATCGCGCCGCGCACGAGGTACTGGTAGAACGCATCGATGTTGAGCAGGTTCATCACGTTTTCGACCGTGCCCATGATCAGCACGCCGATCACGACGCCCGAGATCGTCGCGCGACCGCCGAGCAGCGACACGCCGCCCAGCACGCACGCCGAGATCACGTTCAGTTCGAACCCTTCAGCGGCGTTCGGCTGGCCCGACGTGATACGCGACGCCAGAATCACGCCGGCGAGCGCCGTCACCGCGCCCTGGATCAGGAAGATCCAGACACGCGTGCGTTCCACGTTGATACCGGCGAGACGCGACGCTTCCGGATTGCCGCCGATCGCGAGCGTGTTACGGCCGTAGACGGTCTGGTTCAGCATCACGCCGAACACGATGAAGCACAGCAGCGTGACCCAGATCGGCAGCGAGACGCCGAAGAACGACAGGCCGCCCAGCGCGATGAACGTATCCGACGACACGCCCACGGCCTGACCGTGCGACACGATGAAGCCGAGGCCGCGGACGATTTCCATCGTCGCGAGCGTCGTGATCAGCGCGTTGATGCGCAGATAGGCGATCACCGCGCCGTTCACGAAGCCGATCACGCCGCCCGCGACCACCGCCGCGACGATCGCGATGAACGTGTTGCCCGTGGCGTTCAACACCATCGCGCAGAGCACGCCGGCGAACGCGACGGTCGAGCCGACCGAAAGGTCGAAGTCGCGCGACGCGAGACAGAACATCATCGTGCACGAGACCATGCCGATCTGCGAGATCGACAGCGCGAGACCGAGCATGTTTTCGATCGAGAAGAAATGATCGACGGTCAGCGACATCGTCAGGAACATCAAGACGAAGATCACGATCAGGCTGTACTCGGTGACGTGCTGCCACCATTTCTGCCTGTCGCTCGTTTGCGGAACCAACGCATCAGCGACGTTGAGCTTTTCTCTGGCTTGCATTTGATAACTCCTCCCGTTCCCCACGGGTTGTCGGACAGGTATTTAAATCGTCTCGTCCGGTGAAATTCACGCCGCCTGCGCGGCGGGTTCTGTCGAGCTTTGCGGCAGCGCAAGGCTCAGTACGGTCTGTTCGGTGGCTTCGCCGCGCTTCAGTTCGCCGGAGATCCGGCCCTGGCGCATGACGACGATGCGGTCGGACACGCCCAGCACTTCCGGCAGTTCCGACGAAATCATCACGATCGCGCAGCCGCGCTCGGCGAGCTGATAGATCACGTTATAGATCTCGTGCTTCGCGCCGACGTCGATACC
>CALFSF010000250.1 GCA_937917025.1 uncultured Paraburkholderia sp. | reverse complement strand
TTGATGTTCATGTCGGGCCCCTCGTCGCCCGCCATGAGCTGCCGGGTCGTCGCGTCGAAATACAGCGCGGAAGGCCGGGACGCAGCGGACATCTGGATCGTATTCAGGGATGCCCCGGCGGGACTGAATTCAACGATCCTGCCCGCGCTTTTCTGCGCAACCCAGATGTTGCCGGCGCCGTCCAGCGCGAGCGCACCGGGGCCTGAAACATTGATATCCCGCTGCCAGACGCCATCCGTGCTAAAGACCCGGACGCGATTGCCAGGAAAGTCGCTCGCGTAAAGGAGCGAGCCCGATGTCGCGAGTCCCGTGATGACATCGGCACGCGCCTCGGTCGTCGTCGCGCTAACGGGAATGACGAGGTCGCGCGTTTGCGTGGTCCGGTCGTATCGCCCCACCCGTCCGCCGCCGTCCGTTCTGCTGAATTGCAAGGCGGCGAAGATCGACGTTGCATTGCCCGTGATGGCGCTGCCCTGAAAGTCGTTGTGCAGCCCGATGGAACCTGCGCTCTGGCCGTTCCGGTAAATGGCAACGCCGCCCTCGTTTTCATCCCACATCGATGCTGTATAGATGACACCTTCGGGCGCGACCCACATGGAACGCGCACCGTTACCGACGTGGGCAGCATTCGTCCCAAACGTGTTCGCCAGCCAGTCAGTGGTGTACTGCGCGTGACAGGCCGGTGCAATTGCCGCGATCAGCACGGCGGCAGCGAGCCGGGCACGGATGCTTTTATTGACCAATACGCGTGGCGTATGCGGAACAACCGAAGCCGGTGCCGGACAAGGCGCGAAGAATACCGGCTTTCGTATCCAGCGGGCGAAGCCGTCGCTCAAGGCCGATGCAATTCTGGTCAGCATAAGTCTTTGCCCTTTGCGCTTTACAACGGGCACGATACCCGCGAAAGCAGTGCGATAGCAAACCTGTAGTTACTGGGAATAAATCCGGTGACAGCCCGTGCTGCGTTGAAGGGATGTAGCAGATTGCGGACCCGCGCCATTGGCGATCTTTCAACGTTCGCTTTTCAGCAACGATCCTTTCGCTGCTGCCTGCTTCCTCGCGCGAGCCCGGGACGTCAACATGCAGTCCATGCCCTGGCAATTCGCCAGGGTCCCATTTGACATGGACGAGCACAAAAGTGGACACCATTCAACGCTATCGGATCGGCAACGCAACCGTCACACGCGTGACCGAGCTGATCCTTCCGGAAGTTCCTTCCGATTTTCTGTTTCCGGACCGGGATCGAACGATCCTCACGCACGATCGGCCTCACTGGATCGGGTCTGAAAACACGTCGGCGGACGGGAAAAATCTTGCCCTCAGCGTGCATAGCTGGATCGTTCAAACCGGTCGTCACACGATCCTGATCGACACCGGGGCCGGCAACGGCAAAAGCCGCCCGCTCAATCCGCTATTCCATCGACTCGACACACCGTACCTCGAACGCCTTGCCGCAGCCGGCGTGAAGCCCGCCGATGTCGACTTCGTACTGATTACCCATCTGCATGTCGATCATGTCGGATGGAACACCGTGCATGACGGCAGCCGGTGGGTGCCCACGTTCCCGAACGCCCGATACGTATTCTCGGACGCCGAATATCGCTTCTATGCAGACGAACGACATGTGCAAACGCCGAGTGCCGGCGTGTTCGCAGATAGCGTCCAGCCTGTCGTCGATGCGGGCCAGGCTTTGCTCATCGACGCCGAAAACCAGCAACCGGTCGATGGCTTTACGTTCCACAAGACCAGGGGCCACAGCTTCGACCATCTGTCCATCGGCCTTGTGTCCGGGGGAGAGCACGGGCTGTTTTCCGGCGATGTCATGCATCATCCGGTGCAGGTCGCACAACCCGGATGGAACTCCGTGTTCTGCGAGTTTCAGGACGACGCGCGGCGTTCGCGTCTGTGGGCGCTGAACTTCGCCGCCGACAACCGCGCCACCTTCTTCAGCAGCCATTTCCCGGGTACGTCCGCAGGGGTCGTCGAACGTCACGATGGCGGGTTTGTCTGGATTCCCCGTTAATCGCAGCCCATCATCGAGAGCAATCATGACTCGCAACACTGTTGTTCAAACACAGGATTTCATGATCCCGAGCGACACGCCGGACATCGAACTCCATATCCGTAACAAGCGCGCGGCCGGAAGCGGGAATTTCGGCGAGACACGTACCGTGATGCTGATGCACGGCGCGACTTACGGTTCGGGCAGTCTGTATGACACGCCGATCGATGGCTATTCGTTCATGGATTACCTGGCGCGTGCCGGCTTCGACGTGTATGCGGTGGACGTACGCGGCTATGGCGAGTCCACCCGGCCGCAGGAGATGAATCTTCCCGCGGCGCAAAGCGAACCATTGGGGCGCACCGAATCCGGCATCCGCGATTTCACTACAGCCGTGAACTTCGTCCTTCGCACATCGGGCATTGCGCGTTTGAACGTGATCGGCATGTCGTGGGGCGGCAGCGTCACCGGCGCGTTCACGGCGC
>CALFSF010000249.1 GCA_937917025.1 uncultured Paraburkholderia sp. | reverse complement strand
GCTTGCCAGTCCTCGTTACCGTGCGATCGACCCAGTCGCTCATCGGCAGCGGCACTCCCGCCACCGGCGAGTCCGGATCGGCCGCGACCAGCGTCACGCTCACCCTTGACACGGGGTCCGGGCCCCACTTGAACGAGGCTCGAATACTGGATTCCCGCACGAAAAGCTTTCAGCCAATACCCATGCAGTTCTCGCCAAACGTCCAGCCGTCCTTCAGATCCGCCCTGGCATCCGTCGATAGCCGTGTTCAGGACACTTCCGGCGCCGCAAGCAGTCCTCCGTACGGTCTTCCCCGGTCGGCTTTCGTCGCGCTTCGTCGCATCCCTGGCGCGTTGCCCGGCCTGCCGGCAGCGCATGCGATACCATTCTCCCCTTCAGCAAACCTCACGCCGGCGGCCGCGCATCTCGCGTGCGTCTCTCATGAGGGCGTTCTGGCAATCGTTATGCAAAAGTCGCAACACCGTTTCGTCGAGCTTGATTTCTTTCGTGGGCTCGTGCTGCTCGTCATCGTGATCGATCACATCGGCGGCAGCATCCTGTCGCGTTTCACGCTGCACGCCTATGCGCTGTGCGACGCGGCGGAAGTGTTCGTGTTCCTTGGCGGGTTCGCCACCGCGACCGCGTATGCCGCGCTTGCGCAACGTCGCACCGACGCCATCGCGCGCAACCGCTTTCTCAAACGTTCGTTCGAGATTTACCGTGCGTTTCTCGTCACCGCGGGGTTGATGCTGCTCGTCAGCGCGGTGATGGTCGCGTTCAGCGTCGACGCGCCGAACCTCGCCACGAGCGATCTCGATAACCTGATCGACGCGCCGCTCACATCGCTCGGCGAGATCCTGCTGTTTCGCCGTCAGCCGTATCTGGCGTCGGTGCTGCCGATGTACGCGTTTTTCGCGCTGATGGTGCCCGTCGTGCTGCCGCTCGCGCGCAGCAAGCCGTGGCTGCTGCTCGCGGGCAGCGTCGCGCTATGGGCCGGCGCGCCGCATCTGGCCGGCTGGCTGCCGGGCGCCGGAGATACGCCGTGGGACTTCAACCCGCTCGCGTGGCAGCTGATGTTCGTACTGGGCGTGATCGCGCGTTGCCAGCCGGTTTATCAGCGGGTGGCCGCGCGTCGCGGGGGATGGATCGTCACGCTGCTGGCCGCGGGGGGCGTCGGCGCGGCGGCGTACTACAAGCTCGCCCTCGCAACCGCGCCGCTCGACCCGGGCTTCAAACAGAATCTCATGGGGCTGCGCGCGCTGAATTTTCTGGCGATCGCGTGGCTCGTCGCCGATCTCGTGCGCTTCGGCTGGGCCGGCAGGATCGCGCACAGGCTGCCGTGGATCAGCCTGATCGGCCGCAAGGGCCTCGTGTGTTTCGTCGCGGGAACCGTGATTTCGCTCGTCGTCGATTCGCTGCTGTATCAGGCGACCGATGGCCTGCTGGACGTCCCGCGCGGTCTCGCCGCCGACGCGATCGCGGTCGGCTCGCTGCTGCTCGTCGCCTGGGCGGCGGAGCCGGTTTCGCGATTCATCGCGTCGTGCGTGAGCCGTCAGCCGGAGCGCGCGAGAAGCATCGCGGATATCGCGCACGCGGCGGGCCCAACCCATACGGCTAGCGCACCCAGTCGTTCCACAGCACCATCAGCACGGTCATCAACGCCGGGCCGATGAAGAGGCCGAGCAGGCCGAACGTCTCCGCGCCGCCCAGAATGCCGAACAGCACGAGCAGAAACGGCAGCCGTGTCGAGCCGCCAATCAGCACGGGCCGCACGAAATGCTCCGCGACGAACACGACGACGAAGCCGACCACCGCGAGGCCGACCGCGCCCGCGACCGAGCCCTGCGCGAACAGCCAGAGCGCCGCGCAGCAGAACACGATGGGCGCGCAGAACGGCAGCATCGCCGCGATGGCGCTCACGAGAGCAAGCAGCGCCACGTGCGGCACACCGGTGATCGCATAGGCGACCCCGAGCAGCACGCCTTCGCCTAGCCCGACCACCACGAGGCCCGTTACCGTGCTGCGCACCGCGCCTGCCATGCGCTCGATCAGCTGCGCGCCGTCCGGGCCGAACGCGCGCCGCGCGCCCGTGAGCAGCGTACCCGGCAGCTTCGGGCCGGCCTGCAGGATCATGAAAAGCGTCACGAGCATGAAGCCGAACACGACGAGCACATGCACCGCGCGCGCGCCGAAATGCCGCCCGAAGGTGAGCACGGCCTCGCTGTGCAGGCCCTTCATCGCGGCCGAGCCGCGCAGCGGCTGTTCCAGGTTCGTCTGCCACCAGGCCGTGACCTGGGCGACGCCGAACGGCAGATGGCTGACGAAGTCCGGCACCGGGACGCCGTTTTGCTGCGCGTCGCGAAACCAGGCAAGGAGATCGTGCGCCTCGTCGAGCGCCTGGCCGATGCCAAGTCCGACCGGCAGCACCACCAGCAGCGAGACCGCCGCCGTGAACACGAACGCAATCAACGTCGTGCGGCCCCGCAACAGGCTGTGGCTTTCCACGCGCCTGAGGAGCGGCCAGAGCGCGATGGCGATCACGCTCGCCCACACCACGGCGGGGATGAACGAGCGCACGATCCACAGCGCAAGCAGCACGAGCGCCACATACAGCACCTGCAGCCCCATTTTCTGGGCTTTCTGGCGACCGGGTTGCGAGTCGGGCGATGCGGGTAGACGCTGGTTCATGAAACCTCGATGCTGAACAGGATAACGGCGGACAAAAGCGGCGCGCGACGCGGCTGAAGAAACACGCCCGTGAAAGAGCGGCGCAGGAAGCGATCCTGCATCTTAAGGGATGCCCCGGCGCGGACCGACAGGTTCGACGTGAAGCCGCGTTGACCTGCGGCCAGGCGCCAGCTGGATGTCGCGCCCGGAACAACACTGCGTTGCAAAAACATGCGCTATCGCATGAAACCGGGCGTCGAGCCGCATCGTTTCGTGCCACAAAGCGACCGTGGCATCATTGTTGCTAATCATGGAACGGTGTTTCAACGTGTGCACAATGTTCTTCTTGCGCGCGCGGGACTACATTCGGGCACACCACACAACGGAGCCGACCATGCAGACCATAGCGTCCTTACCTCTGAGCGGAACAGATGGGGTGCACATCGAGATTCTCGAGCGCTCCGACACGACGCTGGTGATTCGCTGGGTCGAGCCGGGACGCTGCCATTACGGCGAGCAGCGCTGGCGACGCCGTTCGGCGCACACGTCGGGCACCTGCGCGCTGTCGCGCAGCAAGATCCGTCGCGGCGACGCCGTCTTCAAACCGGCCGAGCGCCCCGCGCCTTCGAACGCAGCGGCCATGATCTCCGCCGAAATCCTCGGCAACCTGCTCGACGCCTGATCCGGTTTCATCGCGGCCGTGGCGGCGGCAGGCCGATCGCGCGGGCGCGGTGCTTCGCCGGCGGCAGGTTCGCCAGCGACTGCGCGGCCACGAGCGCCTCGATGCGCGCCGCGATGTCGGCGTCGAACGCCGTGGCCTTCGGGCCCGACGTGTCGACGTGCAGCAGCATCTGCTCCCCGGCAGCCACAGGCTCGGCGCGGGCGTCGGTGAACATCTCCAGATAGACATGCAGCCGCTTCGTGTCGTGCGCAAGCACGCGCACCTCGACGCGCACCGGCGCGCCCTCCTTGATCTCGTGCAGATAATCGACGTGCGCCTCGAGCGTGTAGATCGAGCGGGCGCGCGCGGTGCGCGCCGCGTCGTCGAGTCCGATCCGCTCGATCAGCACGTCCGTCGCGTAACTGAAAAGCAGCAGATAGAACGCGTCGCGCAGATGGCGGTTGTAGTCCACCCATTCGGCGCGGACCCTGTCGCGATACACAACCAGCGGCGTTTCGTCGGGCATGGGATT
>CALFSF010000248.1 GCA_937917025.1 uncultured Paraburkholderia sp. | reverse complement strand
CGATGCTCAACGGGGAAGTGATCCGTCTGGACGGCGCAATCCGGATGCAGCCGAAATAATCTTTCTCGCGCGGTGTTTTGTTGTGCGCCGCGATGCCTCTCACAACGAAAAACGCCTGCGATTCTCATCGCAGGCGTTTTTTTGTGCCGTTGCGGAAAGCTAACCGCCGCGCTCAATCCCGGTCGTTATGCTGCGTGCGCTGACGCAGCTCGTGCAATTGCGACTCGACGACCGTCGCGTCTTCCGCATCCGGACGATCGCCGAGATAGCGTTCGAGATCTTCCAGCGCCGGGCGCAGATAATCGAGCCGCGCATACGCGAAGCCGCGATCGCGCACTTCCTCGATGTTTTCCGGCAACAGGATCACGAGACGCTGCTGCACCGCGAGCAGCCGCTGCCAGCGCTCGGTCTGCAGATAGGTGCTCTTCAGGTTGCGCAGCATGCGCGCGATGATCTCGCGGCGCGTGGCCGGTTGCAGCAGCATGCGCAACGCACGACCGACCGATTCCCCGGCTTTCGCGACATACGGTTCCAGCATCTCGACCATCTCCGATTCGGACAGCGAATGCCCGGTTGTCGGATCGAGCATCACGTCGCCGTCGGGCGTAGTCACGCGCAGCAGGAAGTGGCCGGGAAACGATACGCCGCGCACCGGCACGTCGATCTGGCTCGCCATCTCCAGATACAGCACGGCGAGCGAAATCGGAATGCCGCGACGCCGCCGCAGCACCATGTTCAGATGACTGTTGTCGGGATCGTAATAGTCGTTGAGATTGCTGGCGAAACCCAGCTCGCGGAAGAAAAACCGGTTCAGAACGCCGACTTTCTGCCTGAGATCGGCATCTTCCGGCATGCGGCGCCGCAGGCGCAACACCAGTTCGTCGATCTCGGCGAGAGTGCCCGTCAGGTCGAGATCAGGGTACGCATCCTGCGCGAGCGACAGGGCCGCCTCGGTGAGCGGCAGGCTGTCGTCTTCGGCCACGAGCGTGCTGAAATAGTCGAGAACCCGCGTCGTCGTGATCACTTCACCCGCCTTCTGAAATACGCGTACTTGAAGCCCATCAACCAGAGCATACCGAAATATAGCGCGGCGAACAGCACGAGGCACGCACCCAGCAACGCGATGCGGCGCACCGGTTCCGCGTGCATGCCGATCCAGTCGAAACTGATCGCGAACCAGTGCATGACGCCGCCCATCACGAGACACGCGCCAAGCAGTTGCACGAAGAAGCGCGTCCAGCCGCTCGACGGCATGTAGATGCCGCGGCGGCGCAGCATCACGAAGAGCGCCGCCGCGTTCACGCACGAGCCGAGGCCGATGCTGAGCGTGAGCCCCGCGTGCGCGAAAATCGGCACGAACACGTAGTTGCAAAGCTGCGTGACGATCAGCACGCCCACCGCTATTTTCACCGGCGTCTTGATGTCCTGCTTCGCGTAGAAACCGGGCGCGAGGATCTTGATGAGAATCAGGCCGATCAGGCCCACGCCGTACGCCGACAGCGCGCGACCGACCATCACGACCGAATTGCCGTCGAACTTGCCGTAGTGAAAAAGCGTGGCCGTCAGCGGCTCGGCGAAGAAGAAGAGCGCGATGGCGCTTGGCGCGGCGAGCAGGAACGTGACGCGCAAACCCCAGTCGAGCAGCGACGAATATTCGTGCGGATCCGCGTCGACGTGCGCCCTCGAAAGACTCGGCAGCAGGATCGTGCCGAGCGCGACGCCGAGCAGCGCGGTCGGAAACTCCATCAGGCGGTCGGCGTAATTGATCCACGAGACGGCGCCCGGCCCGATATGCGACGCGATGTTCGTATTGATGATGAGACTGATCTGCGATGCCGACACCGCGAACATCGCCGGGACCATCTTCGCGAGCACGCGCTTCACGCCGCGATGCGCGAGCGCGCGCACGGGGTTCAGTCCGATGCGCGGCATCATGTCGATCTTTTTCAGGCCGGGCAGCTGCACGAGAAACTGCAGCACGCCGCCCGCGATCACGGCCCACGCGAGCGCGTACACCGGCGTCTTCATGTGCGGCGCGAAGAACACCGCCGCGATGATGAACGCGACGTTCAGCAGCACCGGCGCGAACGCGGGCAGCGAAAAGTTCTTGTACGTGTTGAGCACCGCCGACGCCAGCGACGTCAACGAAATAAAGATGATGTACGGGAACATGATCCGCGTCATCGCGACGGCGAGCGGATAGGCCTGCCCGTCGGCCCTGAGGCCCGACGCGACGACGTACACGACAAACGACGCGCCCGCGATCCCCAGCGCCGACAGCACGACCAGCGCCCACGCGAGCACGGTCGACGTCGCGTCGACGAGCGCCTTGGTGGCGTCGTGGCCCTGCTGGTTCTTGAACTCGGCGAGGATCGGCACGAATGCCTGCGAAAACGCGCCTTCGGCGGAAATGCGGCGCAGCAGGTTCGGGATGCGGAAGGCGACGTAGAACGCGTCGGTGTATTGGCTGGCGCCGAACGCTCGGGCGATCAGCGTCTCGCGGGCCAGGCCGGTCACGCGCGACAGCAGCGTGAATCCGCTGACCGTCAGCAGGGCTCGGAATAGATTCATGGGGCGCTTATTATACGGGTGCCGCTCACATCAGCGGACGACGGGACGAGCCGGAACGCCAGTCGGACCGTTTCCAGTCAGGGACGTTCGCGAAAATATTCGTCGGGTGCGGGGTTTGTGTCGGGTTTGCCCGGCATTCCGGAGCACAGCGGGGCGAAGACTCCGTCCGTCAGGCGTCCGGCCAGCAGCCGCAGGCGCGGTGGCGGGCGGTGCCGCCGGCAAGCCAGCGTGGACGCGGCGCGAGAGACAGAGGCCTATTTCCGTTGCCACATGCCTGATTTTGTTGCTATAATCTCCGGTTTCGAGGCTCGCTCGGCCGTCGGGTCACGTCTTTGCATGCATGGGCCTCGCTGCTCAGTACGATGTAACAAACGTGAAGCGAACGGGGCGCGAACCGAAACAGGTGCGCTTTGTGTCGCTTTCGCGTATCTGCCGGTCTTGAAATCAGGCCCAATCGAACTCTTTTGCGCCTCTGGGCAATCGCTTCCAGAGGTTCGGATCAAAGCAGCGCCAACCCACTTGAAGGCTGGCACTGGAAACAGGAACAGGATAAGGAACCGTCATGGCAAATACCGCACAAGCACGCAAGCGCGCCCGCCAGGCCGCCAAGGCCAACTCGCACAACTCGGCGCTGCGCTCGAAGTTCCGCACCGCGATCAAGGCAGTCCGCAAGGCGATCGACGCCGGCGACCAGGCCAAGGCCGCTGAACTCTTCAAGGCATCGTCGAAGACCATCGACATCATCGCCGACAAGAAAATCGTTCACAAGAACAAGGCAGCTCGCCATAAGAGCCGCCTCGCTGCAGCCATCAAGGGTCTGCAAGCGCCCGCAGCGCAGTAAATCCGGTCAGCTCGCTTCGGCGGGCTACCTCCTGTTTCCGCTGCGTCATGAAAGCCCGCTCTGGCGGGCTTTTTTGTCTTCGCGCGCAAACAATGCGCGCCGCCCGGCGATATTCCGCTCGCGGCGCGCCCTTCCGATCCAGCGCGTGACGGACGTAAAAAAACCCGCTTCGGCGGGTTTTTGTTTGCTCGGGCCGTAGCCGTTGCCTGCTTTGGGCCTTGTGCCCTGCCTGCTATCGCGCTTCGTCGCGCCAGCGGCCTTGTGCCCTGTTCCTGTGTCCTGCCGACTGCCGACTGCCGCTACGCCTGTTCCGCGATCTTCTGCTGGGTACCGTGATGCGCCGGCAGCTCACACGCCTCGGTCACGACCAGGTCATTGTCTTTTGCAAAATTCATGACGAAATCGAACGCCATCGGCTCGATGTCACGCAGACGCGAATCGAGAATGACGACCTTGAGATCGCCAAGCAGGATCGGGCGCACATAGAGCGAGTACTGAAGACGGGCGTTCGGCCCTTTCGCGCCAGGACCGAAACACGACATGACACCGGCGAGCCGTTCCGACCAGTCGCTCGGACGAAACTTCTTCCCTTTCGACGTGATGCCCTGAATGAAATACTCGGTAGGAGGTGCTTCGGCCATGTAGGGATTCCTGTATGACTGCCCTGGGAAGTGCGTGCCTGTGGACCCTGGAGGTCTGCCTGAAGATCCGGGACGACGCGTGCAAACCGCGCCGTGACGCCCTGAAACACGCCGCCAGGCGGAGAGCACACCGCGCGGAAGGATTGCGTGACCCCACGCGCGCGAGCCGTGTCCCGAAAGCTCGGCGCCTGCCTGCCGGGCTTGGGAAAACCCTGAGATTATAGCGCAGCAGGTGTTGTTCCGCACTGCACACAAGCCCCCTGACACAGGGCACAAGGAATGTCCCGCACGCGCACGCGGACGCTCATATGGCCGTCCGGCCGACTCGTCAAACCAGGCAAAATCCTTTATGCTGCATTGAGTTACCACAAAACGACGGCGGCGCCGTCCGGCAATTCTGCCGGGTGAGACCGCCGTATTTGTTTCATGACCGCCAAGAAAATTCGTCACTATCTGCAGTTCAAGGATTTCTCGCTGGAAGACTACGAGTACGTGCTCGAGCGCGCCCGCATTCTGAAGCGCAAGTTCAAGAACTACGAGACTTACCACCCGCTGCACGACCGCACGCTCGCGATGATTTTCGAGAAGCACTCGACGCGCACGCGCCTGTCGTTCGAAGCGGGCATCTTCCAGCTGGGCGGCCACGCCGTCTTCATGAGCACGCGCGACACGCAACTCGGCCGCGGCGAACCGATCGAAGACGCGGCGCAGGTCATCTCGCGCATGGTCGACATCATCATGATCCGCACGTTCGGCCAGGACATCATCCAGCGCTTTGCCGACAACTCACGCGTGCCGGTCATCAACGGTCTCACGAACGAGTTTCATCCGTGCCAGGTGCTGGCGGACATCTTCACGTACTTCGAGCATCGCGGCCCGATTCGCGGCAAGACCGTCGCGTGGATCGGCGACGCGAACAACATGCTCTACACGTGGATCGAAGCCGCGCACATTCTCGGGTTCAACCTGCGTATCTCCACGCCGCCGGGTTACAAGCTCGATCGCGCGCTGGTCGCCACGGAGAGCGCGTCGAGCTGGCACGAGTTCGACGACCCGAACGAAGCGTGCGCGGGCGCCGATCTCGTCACCACCGATGTCTGGACCAGCATGGGTTTCGAAGCTGAAAACGAAGCCCGCAAGCAGGCGTTCGCCGACTGGTGCGTCGACGCCGACATGATGGCGCGCGCGAATGCCGACGCGCTTTTCATGCACTGCCTGCCGGCGCATCGCGGCGAGGAAGTCAGCGCCGACGTGATCGACGGGCCGCAGAGCGTCGTGTGGGACGAAGCGGAAAACCGTCTGCATGTGCAAAAGGCGCTGATGGAATTCCTGCTGCTCGGCAAGCTCAACCACTGAGCGTGCCAACCCAAAACCGCGGGTGCGCCCGCGGTTTAGTGTCAAAATAGCGTTTTTACGTGCCCGGATCAGCCGGCGCGCGCCGTTTTCCCGCATTTTTCCAGCTACGAGTTCACCATGAGCGATATCAAGAAAGTCGTGCTCGCCTATTCGGGCGGCCTCGACACCTCCGTCATCCTGAAGTGGTTGCAGGACAACTACGACGCCGAAGTCGTCACGTTCACGGCCGACATCGGCCAGGGCGAAGAGCTGGAACCGGCGCGCAAGAAGGCGCTGCAACTCGGCATCAAGCAGGACAACATCTTCATCGAAGACCTGCGCGAAGAATTCGTGCGCGACTACGTGTTCCCGATGTTCCGCGCCAACACGATCTATGAAGGCGAGTATCTGCTGGGCACGTCGATCGCGCGTCCGCTGATCGCAAAGCGCCAGATCGAGATCGCGCGCGCGACCGGTGCGCAAGCCGTTTCGCACGGCGCGACCGGCAAGGGCAACGATCAGGTCCGCTTCGAACTCGGTTACTACGCGCTGGAGCCGGGCATCAAGGTCATCGCCCCGTGGCGTGAATGGGATCTGCTGTCGCGCGAAAAGCTGCTCGCGTACGCCGAAAAGGCCGGCATTCCGATCGAAATGAAGCACAAGCAGGGCGGCGCGCCGTACTCGATGGACGCGAACCTGCTGCACATCTCGTTCGAAGGCCGCCACCTCGAAGACCCGAAGGCCGAAGCCGAGCCGGATATGTGGCGCTGGACGGTCTCGCCGGAAGAGGCGCCGGACCAGGCTGAATACCTCGACATCGAGTACGAGCACGGCGATCCGGTTGCGCTGAACGGCAAGCGCCTGTCGCCGGCTGAGATGCTGACCGAACTGAACCGCCTCGGCGGCAAGCACGGCATTGGCCGTCTGGATCTGGTCGAAAACCGTTACGTCGGCATGAAGTCGCGCGGCTGCTATGAAACGCCGGGCGGCACGATCATGCTGAAGGCGCACCGTGGTATCGAGTCGATCACGCTGGATCGCGAAGTCGCGCATCTGAAGGACGACCTGATGGCGCGCTACGCTTCGCTGATTTACAACGGCTACTGGTGGGCGCCGGAGCGTCGCGCAATCCAGGTGCTGATCGACCATACGCAGGAAAAGGTCAACGGCTGGACGCGCGTGAAGCTCTACAAGGGCAGCGTTTCGGTGGTGGCGCGCGATTCGAAGGAAACGCTGTTCGACAAGAACATCGCAACGTTCGACGACGACGGTGGCGCCTACAACCAGGCCGACGCCGGCGGCTTCATCAAGCTGAACGCGCTGCGCA
>CALFSF010000247.1 GCA_937917025.1 uncultured Paraburkholderia sp. | reverse complement strand
CTTCTCCGGCGAAGTATTCGGTCCACGCGGAGATCGCGGCGCTCACCTGCTCGGGCTTGTGCGTCGTCCTGCTCAAACGCTCCTGCACCGCAGCCAGCAATCCGGCGACGGCATCGCGCTGCGCGCGCCACAGTTCATGCGCGTTGTCGAAGCGTGCCTGCATCGCGTGTGCCCCGGACTCATCCGCGAGGTCGAGACCGCCCCAGCGCAACTGGGCAAGCGGCTTCTTGAGACGCCTGGCGAGTTGCGCGTCGAGCGACGCGGGCCCCGCACGCTTTGCCACGAGCCACGACGCAAACGCGGGATGCAAAGCCGCCAGCGGCTCGACACGCTGACGCCAGAAATCGGCGGCGAGTTCGAAGCGCAACGCGGCGTCATCGGCTTCCATGTCGAAGGCAAACGGCATGGCCGCGGCGAACGGCGCCTCCTGCAGCGCACGCTGACAGAACGCGTGAATCGTATGAATCGCCGCCTGGTCGAACGTGCGCAACGCGCGACGCACCACCTTCGCCGCGTCGGCGAGGTCGATGCCGCTTTCCGGTGCGAGCGTGGTCTCGAACAGCCGCGCGATAAACGGGTCGCCGCCGTCGTCGCCCGTTTCGATTGCACGGTCCAGTTCCGCGAGCCGTCCGCGAATGCGCTCGTGCAATTCCGCCGTCGCCGCCTTCGTGAAGGTGACCACGAGAATCTGGTCGGCGTTCAGCTTCTTTTCGAGCAGCAACCGCACGTACAGCGCGCAGATATTCCAGGTCTTGCCGGTTCCCGCCGAAGCCTCGATCTGGTTCACGCCGTCGAGCGCGCACGCGAAAACATCGAGCTCTTGCACCGCGGTTTCATGCACCCACGATGCGCCGCTCATGATCCACTCCGCAGATGCTGGACAAGCGGTTCGAAGACAATCGCGGCGAGCGTGCCGAACGGCTCGTCGAGCGTCAGCGGCGTGCCGCGCAACGCGACGCGCAACGCCGCATCGTCGGATTCGCCGCGCACGCGGTCGTTGATCCATGCGCCCTGGGCCGCCGACTCGCTGTCGCTGATCCTGGCCCACGCGCTCTTCGGAAAGAAGCGCAACGGCAACATGCGCCCGGCCCGATACAGCGCGGCGAGCGGCGCGAGTTCGTCGAGCGGTGACTCGACGGGCGCGAGTTCGAAGGTCTCGCCGCTGCCATGCCACACGGTGCGCCGTGGTCCGGATGGATACGCCGCGCAATAGACCAGATGCGCAAGCCAGGCCGACAGATAATCGCGCGCCGAAGGACGTGCATATCGAAACACGACCTGGCCGGACTCCGTGAGCAGGTTGAGCGTGCCATGCAACTGCAGCGGAGATGCTGAAACCGCCTGTCGAAGCGCCGCGTCGTGCTCGCCGAACAATGCAACGTTGCCAGTGTCGGGCCAGAGCGGGACGATATCGAGCGCGAAAGGCAAACGCTCGACACCCGTGGCGAGCTCGCTTCGAACGCGCTCCGCCAGATGGCGCAGCGCGCCAAGCTCGCGCTCGCGCCACACGCCGCCCGTCGCGCCGCCGGGCAACTCCGGGCTCGCCTCCGCCACGCGACGCGCCCGCGCAAACGCATCGCCGCCCTGCTCGCGCTCATCGCGCCCGAGCAGTCCGGGCAGCAACCGGTCGGCGAGCGCGTCGCGGCCCGCATAGTCGAGCTCGAACGGCTCGACATCGAGCAGTTCGCCCTGCGCATCCGACAGCACGATGCCGAGCCGGTCGCGCAGGATCGCGCGTGCGGGATGGCGCCAGAAATGCAGAAAACTGTCGAACGCGACGGGCGACGCCGCCTCGGCCGGCAACGGGTGTGCGAAGAACGGCGCGGCGGCCGCCTGCCGTGGCGCAGTCAGCAAACCAGCAAGCTCGGCACGGTCCGCGTCGTACGTAAAAAGACCCGTGTTCGACTCGAAGTAATCCGCTGCGAACGGCTGCAGCGGATGCTCGACGATGAATGCACGCCGCGCGAGGTCCACTTCGGCCGGCGTTGCATCCGGCTCCGACGAGACGCGCGCGAGGTGATCGAGCAATTCATCGACCAGTGCAGCCGGCGGTAACGGCGCATTGTCGCGGATGCTGCGCCCCGTATAGGCGATCAGCAGGCGGTCACGCGCGGCGAGGACGAGATCGAGGAACAGGTTGCGTTCGTCATCGCGCCGCTGGCGGTCTCCCGCCTTGCCGAACGCCGCCATCAGATCGAACTCGTCGGCGCGGGCGAGGCTTGGCAGCACGCCGTCGTCCATGCCGAGCAGGCACACGATGCGATACGGCAAGCCGCGCAGGCTCGTTAGCGACGAAAACGTCACGCTGCCCCACGGCACGCCGCCGCGCGCGGGATCGTCGAGCGCCTCGACCAACGCGGTGCGCACCACCGCTGCCGGCAGCGTCAGGTGCTCCGCACCGGCATGCATCGCCGCACCCATCGCGTCGAGCGCATCGCGCACGCCCGAGAGCGCGTCGGCGAACAGCACGCCGCCGTCGAAGCACTGACCGAGCGTTTCGAGCAGCAACTGCACCCATTCGGCCGGCGTGTGCTCCGTGTCGCAAATGCGCGCGAACGCGTCGATATCGTCGACGAAGCGCGCGAGCCGCCCCAGCAGTTCCGCGTCCGAGCCGTCGGCGCCCTCGACGGGAAGCCAGGCATCGACGGGGTCGCCGCCCTCGGGCATCGCGTAGCCGAGAAAGAGACGCGTCAGCGCGTCCGAAAACGTATGGCGCGCGACGGGCACCGCTGCGTCGTCCGGCTCGACCGGCGCGAGCCCGCGACGCGCACCGGCGGCCGCCAGCCATTCCTGCGCGGCTTCGAGCGCGACCGCGTCGATGCCGTAGCGTGCGCCGATCGCGTCAACGCGCAGCCATTCGATCAGCTCCGGCGCGCCCACGCTGCGCTCCGGCAACGCGAGCCAGTCGAGCAGCACGCGTGCAACCGGATTGGCCTGCGAAGGCGGCAAGCCCGTGATGCGATACGGAATACGCCGCGTGTCGCCTGGCGCCGCCGTGCCGAACACCGCATCGATCAGCGGACCGGCGGCGCCAAGATCGGGGAATGCGACGAGCACGTCCGACGGTTGCAGGTCGTCGAACGCGTCGAACCAGCCAAGCAGACGGTCATGCAGCACTTCGAGCTGGCGCGACAGGCTGTGACACACGTGTACCTCGATGCCCTGCACGGCGGGCGGCGCGCCGTCCTCCTCGTCGCGCAGATCGAGAATCGCGTTCTGCATGTGGGCAAGCCAGCTCGAACCGGGATTCTCGACGAAGTGCGACACCTCGCTCGACGCAGCGCTTTCCGTCAGTTCATGCAGCATGTGCAGTTGCGCCTGGGTCTGTCTGCCCCACTCCGCGAGCAGCGGATGACCCACCTCCTGAAAATCGAGTTGATCCGCCGCATCGAGCGATTCGATACGGCCTTCGCTGACGATATCGAACCAGTACTCGCGGCACGGATTCATCACGTACAACCGCACGTCGACCCAGCGCGACAGTTCGCGCAGCAGCGCGACGTGCAGCGGCGGCATGGTCGGCAACGCGAACACGCTCACCGACTCCGGCCATTGCGCCCGCGCGACGGCGTCGAGATCGAGAGCGCGCACCTGCTCGAGAAAGCGGTACGCTGGCGGCGCGGCATCGGCGGGCGACTCCACATTGCCCGCGACTTCCATCGAAAGCGCGCGCCAGAGCGCGGCCTGCCAGCGTTCGTCCTCGCGGATCGCATCAGTGCCGCCCGTGAGCCGCGGGCCGCGATCCTGCGCGGAACCCGGAGCGCCCGCGAAGATCGAGCCGCCCGCCTGCCATTGCGTCAACCACTCGGGCCGGTATGTCAGGTAGTGATCCAGCACCGTTGCGATGCGCCGCGCGAGTTCGTAACGCATCGGCGCATCCGCGGCGTCGAGATAGGCGCGCAGACGCGGCGACGCGTTCCACTGCGCGCCGCCGCCATCGCCGGCCGGTTCGCCGAGGAGGCGGTAGCAACGCCACACGAGCCGGTCGGGCGCGAACGGCGAATGAACCGGCACGGGAATCACGCCGCCGATGCGCGCCCACAACCATTGCGCGAGGTAGCCGAAGTCGATGTTCGCGCAGACGCCATGCCGCTCCGCGATATCGATTTCGAGCTGGCGGCGCACCGCGGCGCTCGGCACGATGACGGACTGCGCGGCCCATGGATCGGACGGCGCGGCGAGCAGGTCGTCGAGCAGCGCGGCTGCGAGTGTCTCGTAACGGTTCGAATAGAAGAGCTGGAGCATGGGACCCGGGAAAGCGGCGCCGCGGCCCTGACAGGACACGGCGACAGACATTGAGGCGACAGCATAACAAAGGCGTCGATCGCGTAGAACCTGGCCGGATGGATGAGGTCAGAGCACGTGCAAAATCAGTTAGACTCGACGCAGCTTGAGTCTGGCCCTCAAGCGTTTTTACGTTTCCCTCAACTCAGCAAAACAGTAAAGCCCAGGCAGTCGATGCGCTATTCGGTCGAAATCAAGAAATTTTTGTACAGCCAGTACTTCTATGGCGGACTGCGCATTGCGGTGGGCGTATCGTTGCCGGCCGTGCTTTGCCTCGTCGTGTTTCACAACCGCGACCTCGGGTTCACGATCGCCACCGGCGCGCTCGGCGCCTGCGTCGTGGACATGCCCGGCCCGCTCAAGTACAAGCACAACGAGATGCTCGCGTGCACGGTGATCGGGTTTCTTTCCGCGCTCGCCACCGGGCTCGCCACGGTCAATTCGGTGGCGCTCTGGTGCACCGTCGTCCCGCTCACGTTCGTGCTGTCGCTGATCGTCGTCTACGGCAACCGCTGGCCGCAGATCAGCTTCGCGACGCTCTTCATGATGATCATGACGCTGGAGGACCACTTCACGCCGGTGCAGGCGCTCGTCAACGCATCGTGGATCCTGCTCGGCGGGCTGTGGTACACATACTGGGCCACGCTGGTGAGCCGCTGGCAGGCGCACCGCATCGAGCAGCAGGCGCTTGCTGAAGGCGTGTTCGCCTGCGCCGATTACCTGCTGGCGCGCTCCGATTTCTATGATCTCGATCACGATCTCGACGAGTGCTATCGCAATCTGGTCGCGAGGCAGATCGCCGCGGTCGAGCGCCAGGATGCGGCCCGCGACATCGTGCTGCGCAACCTGCCGAAACTGAAAAGCGGCCGGATGGACGGCCGCCGCGCCGCGCTGTTCAATCTCTTTATCAATACGGTCGACCTGCACGAGCTGATCGTCGGCGCGCATACCGACTATCCGCTGATCCGCAATACATTCGGCGGCTCCGACCTGCTGATCTTTTATCGCGACCTCATGCGCAAGGTCGCGGCCGATCTCGAAGACATCGGCCTCGCGGTACTGCGTAACCGGCCGCCGCGCCTGCGGATCAGCATGAAGGCCGAACTGCGGGCCATCGAGTACGAAATCGACCAGTTGCGCAAGCGCGAGGTGCAGACGAAAAACCCGGAGGCCTACGCCGCGGTGTCGGCAACCTTCCGGCGTATCTGGAGCGCGACGCGCCTGATCGACCGGATGAGGAAGAGCCTGTCCGACGACGCCGACGTGACGGAAACCGAAGTCCGTATCGACCAGGCGCTGTCACGTTTCATCTCCAGCCGCCGCGTGCCGTTCCGGCAGATCTTCTCGAACCTGACCATGGCGTCGCCGAGTTTCAGGCACGCGCTGCGCGTGACGATCGCGGTCGCGGTCGGCTTCTGGCTGGGCCGTCTGCTGCCGCTCACGAACGCGTACTGGATCGTGATGACCACCGTCATCATCCTGAAGCCCGGCTATTCGCTGACCAGGCAGCGAAACGGACAGCGGATCATCGGCACGATGATCGGCTGCACGGCCAGTATCGCGCTGATGACCTTCGTCAAGGAACCGCATATCCTGCTGGTCGTGATGTTCGCGTCGATGGTGATGAGCTACAGCCTGCTGCTGTTCAATTACACGGCCAGCGTCGTGTTCACGTCGTCGTATGTTCTGTTGATGTTTCATCTGCTCGCACCGGGCAGCCTGCATATCATCAGCGAGCGCGCGATCGATACCGTCGTGGGTTGCGCGATCGCGATCGCCGCGAGTCATCTGTTTCCGTATTGGGAATACCGGTTGATGGGCAAGCTCGTCAACGACATGATCTCGGCCACCCGGCAGTATCTGGAAGCGAGCTGGTGGTGGAGCGGCAAGCCCGTCGCGGCTGGCGCCGGCATTTCCGCGACGGCCGTAACCGAAGCGGGTGCGCGGGCGCCGGTCGCCGCGCTGGCGGAAGCGTCGGCGGGTGGCGATACGGTGGTGCTCGCGCCGTCGGTCGTCGGCAACGTGGCGCTCAATCCGGCCGCCGGCGCCGCAACCGCGGTGCCCGGCGTGTCGCCGAACGCAACCGCTGCGCCCCCCGCAACAACGCCCGCCGCCACGGCCGCCGCCAACGCGCTCGATCGCGACTTCCGTTATCGCCTCGCGCGCAAGAACGTGCACGTCGCGTTTGCGAATCTCGGCCAGGCGTTCCAGCGGATGATGCTCGAACCGAAGTCGGCGCAGAAGTTCGTGCCCGAACTCAATGACCTGCTGGTTCGCAGTCACGTGCTCGCGTCGCACATCACGGCCGCCGCGCCATTGCTGCGCACGGCGGCACAGCAACGGGACGGCGTGTCATTGAACTCGCTGCAGCATGCGCTCACCCTGGTACAGGACAACCTGAGCGAAGCCGAATCGGGCAGCGCGCCGCCGGCCGATCAGGCCGACATCGTCAAACAGATGACGCGCGAACTCGACACCACGGTCGTGGAAGCGGAACAGTCAGCGAGTTATTCGGCGGATGCGGTTCACGACCTGAAACAGCTCGCGCATCAGTGCAAGCAGATGGTCGCGGCGGCCTCGCAGATTCGCCGGGACGCGAGCGTGATCAGGCTGCCGGAGGACTGACAGGCCCGACGCCGCGCGCGACGGGCGCGTTACTGCGACGCGCCCGTCGCCGCCGGAAGCGAGGCGGCCTGAGGCGCCGGTGTATTTTGCTGGTCGAACTCGCGCTTGTCCTTGATCGCGTTATAGGCCAGCGTGCCGATCACGATCAGCACGACGACCACGATAAATACGGCGACGCCAAAAGTCGGATTCTTCCTGCGCGGTTCGTTCATGAAAACACCAGAGGGCGGGTTGTGTCGAAGGAAGCGGCATTCTACGCCCCAAGTCCTTGCACTCCGCTTGCAATCCGCCGCCACCCGCGCGGATGGCCCCGCATGGCGGTGGCCGCCGGGTGATCCGCCCGCGCACGCATGGCCGGTGTTTTCCGCGCTATTTACATGATCGCCGTCGCGCGCACCGGCAACGCCGTCGAATACTTGATCTGCTCCATCGCGAAGCTGGAGCTCACGTCGTAGAGCGGCACCGCTCGAATCAACAGTTTGTAGACGCGATCGTAGTCGTCGATGTCGGATGCCACGACGCGCAGCAGATAGTCCGTCTCGCCGCTCATGCGATAGACCTCCACCACTTCGGGAATATCCTGCACGGCGCGCGTGAACGTCCGCGCCCATTCTTCGGTGTGCTGGTTCGTGCGTACGGCCACGAACACGGTTGTCCCCACGCCCAGCTTGCGCGGGTCGCACAGTGCCACCTGCGCGCGGATCACACCGGCTTCCTTCAGCCGCTGCACGCGTTTCCAGCACGGTGTCTGCGACAGGTTCACCTGCTGCGCGAGTTCCGCGATCGGCATCGTTGCGTCCGCCTGAAGCAGTTCGAGCAGCTTCCGGTCGATAAGGTCCATTCCCATGGTGGCGTCCTGATAGAAAATTATTCTATTTTTACGGGATAGAGAGAAATTATATGGAAACTCTTTCTCCATGCAAACCGGTATAAATGACGTTGTCCGAACACCACATAACAAACGTCCAATACCGCCATGAACCACGACGCCAACCTGATGCCCGCCGACCGTGCAGCCCTTACGCTCGCTGGAGCGGACACCCGACACCTTCAGGCGCGCGAGCGGCAGGCAACACGGCCGCTCACCGCCATCGACCGCCTGTGCCGGTCGCTCGATATGGCCTTTGGCAGCCCCGAGCGCTGCGTCAGTCACATCGAACCGTCCCACGAGGCGGGTTTCGCACGCGCCGTGCGCGCCGCGCTGGCCGAAGCCATCGCGGACGACACGCTGCTGGGCGCCACGCACCGCGAAGGCTCGCCTGACTGCTATCGCCGCCATCTGCTCGCCGCCGATCCGTTGGGCCGTTACGCTGTCGCCGCGCTCGTCTGGATGCCGGGCCAGATGAGCCCGGTACACGCCCATCACACGTGGTGCGGCTACGCGGTCATTGAAGGCGCGCTCACGGAGACGGTTTTCGAATGGAGCGAGGCCGGTCAGTGCGCGTCCGAGGTGCGCACCCATCCGCGCGAGCGCGACGCCGTGTCGTTCACCCGCGCCGGGAAAACCGGCATTCATCAACTGGGCAATCGCGGCGGCGCACGCGCGGTGTCGCTGCATGTGTACGGCGTGCAGGGCGAACAGATCGCCACCCACGTGAACGACATCCTCCGCGTGGTCCGCGTGGCGGCGACGGCCGAAGGCGCGGCCCAGCGCACCTTCGCATGACGGCCATGTCGCGCCGCTAGTTTCTGCCGGCCTCGCCGGCAGTCGGAATCTGCGGCGCGACCGGCGCCGTTTCATCAGTCGCTGGCGGCGCCGGACGCGGCGCATGCGATACATCGCGCGGCGCCGCGACCGGCCCCACCGAGGCAACCGGCGCCGCACCCGAAGCCTGTGCATGCCCCGCGCCCGCGGCGTGCATCGGCACAGGCGGCTCTTCCTCCGCGACATCGACCGCGGCTTCCTCCTTCGTCGACGTATAGACGCGCATCTGCGGCACCGGAATCTCGATGCCGGCTTCGTCCATCTTGAGCTTCAGACGCAGATTGAACGCCCGCGCGACACTCCATTGCTGCAGCGGCCGCGTCTTGATCTGCCCTTTGACGACCATCCAGTTCGGATCGAAACGGTCGAGTCCCCATACTTCGACGGAGCCCAGCATTTCGCGTCGATAGCGGAAATCGGCCATCAGGTCGGCGCCGACTTCACGAATCAGGTGCGTCACCTGATCGACATCCGCGGAGAACGGCACGCGCACCTCGAACACCGCGTACGCGAAATCGCGCGACAGGTTCTTCACGATCTTGATCTGCGAGAACGGAATGGCGTGAATCGCGCCCTGCCCGTCGCGCAGGCGCACCGTGCGGATCGTCAGATGCTCGACCGTGCCGGCGTGACCGCCGTCGACGTCGATCCAGTCACCCACTGAAATCGTGTCTTCGATGATGATGAAAAGCCCGGTGATCAGGTCGGTCACGAGCGACTGCGCGCCAAAACCGATCGCGAGTCCGATCACGCCCGCGCCGGCCAGCAGCGGCGTCACGTTGATGCCGAGATTGGCGGCCGTCACGATGCCGGCGATCGTCAGGATCATCACGAGGAGCGCATTGCGCACGAGCGGCAGCATCGTGCGTGCGCGCGTGCTCGTATTACGCCCTTTCGTGCGCGGGCTGCTCGGGTTGAGGGCTTCGAGAATCGCCGTGTCGATCAAAATCCAGATCAGCCACGCGACGAACACCGTGGTGATGATCGCCATCACCGCGTGCGCGATGCCGCGCGCGGTCACGCTTTCCTCGACGAACTCCGCGATGGAAACGTCCCACAGGCGCGCGGCGAATTCGAGAAACGCGAGCCAGATGAACAGCACCGTGAGCGTGCCGACGAAGCGCAACAGCCGCGACACATACGGCGAGCGGCGCCGGCGCCGTGCGTCAGGAGGGCGCGTGATGCGCAGCACGATCGCGCTCATGAAGAACGCCAGCACCAGCAGCAGCGCCGTCAACACGGAGATCTGCAGCACGTTTTCGCTCGTGCCGATGCCGGCAATCGTCGCGACCACCGAGACCGCCGCGAGCATCAGTATCGGCAGATGCCAGAGCGCGGCGAGCACGTCGAACGCATCGGTGGCGGCCTTGTGGCCGTGCCGCTGCTCATACGAGCGGTTGCGGATCAGATGCGCGACGGGACGACGGAACGCAAGCGCGAAATAGCCGGTGAGCAGCGCGGCGGTCATGTTCGCCACCGTCGACACCAGCGCCGCGAGATTCGGGCCGAGTTGATGCGCGACATCGTAATTCACGGCCGCGTCGCCGAGCGCGCTGCAGATGCCGATCACGAACAGCAGGCGGCGGCCGTGCGCGAGCAGCAGCCTCACCGCGACACGCCGATGCCCGGAGCCGAACAGCGAAAACATGATCAGACAGATCGACGAGAACACCGCGCCGGCCACGATCGCATACGTGATCACCATGCCGAGCGTGCGGCCGAGCGCGACCGGCATCGCGCGCGCGAAGAGCAGCGCGGCGACGAACGCGACGATCCATGGCCCCACCCGCCTGAGCGCGAAAATCAGCAACTCGCGCGTGGTGGGATTCGGCTTCAGCTCGTTGACGACGCCAAAACGGGCGTACATCCGCCTTTGCAGATAGATCAGGCCGCCCGCGCACGCGCCCCAGCCGGCGAGCATGGCGAACAGGTCGAGCAGCACGTGGCCGAACGACTCGCGGCCCTCGCTCGCGACGATCGTGTAGAGCTCGTTGCCCGCCGCATTGAAACGCCCCGCCCAGTAGCGCAGCGGCGTACGGCCGTTGCTCACGTCGGTTTCGACCGAGGCGATGCCCGACGCGATCGCGCCGAGCAGACCCGAACCGGGTTGCGCGGGCGCGACGGGACCCACGGTCTTCGATACGTCGCGCAACTTTTTCAGCTGCGTGACGAGCGCCGCGCGCTGGCGGTCGTTATCGAGCGTCGAGATGACGTTGTCGAGCGAGCGCGACAGTTCGGCCTGGCTCGCGGGCGTGGGCGCCGACGCCGCGTCGGGCGCCGAACCCGCCGCGGCGGACGAAGCGCTCGAAGCAGTCGCGCTGTCGATCAGGCTCTGCAACGCCGGAATCACCGGCGTGCCGGCCGCGCGCGCGCGTTGCGGCGCGGCCGCCAGCAACACGGCGCACAGCACGACAGCCAGCCATGCAGCGGAAGACCACGCGGCGAACCACGACGACGAGGGCGCGCACGCGGAAGCGGACTGGCGGCGGGCGTGCGGAAACGGTGGCAAAACGGCGTGAACGGCCGGTCGCGCGCCGTGCGACGGCGCGGCCCCGGGCTCACGCCGCAACGGGCATGACTTCATGAGATCCGGTGACAAAACGGGACATGCCAGTGTAGTCGCAGTTGCGGCGCGTCGACATTTACATGCGTAACCGGATGTTAGGACACTTGCGGATCGGCGCGGGCTGGCGGCTGCGGGAGGCCGCGAGAGACCGCGCCGGTCCGCCGGCGAACCGCGTCAGTACGCGAGCGTCGCGATCTGACGAATGAAGCGGCCCTGCTCGATTTCGTCGACGAACGCGATGGCGTAGTCTTCGGCGGAGATTTTGCTATTGCCATCGCTGTCGGCGACGAGCACGTTCGCGGCGGTGCGGAACGTGCCCGTGCGCTCGCCCGGCGCGATCAGCGCGGCAGGCGCGAAAAACGTCCAGTCGAGGTCGCTGACCGTGCGGTAGTACGTCAGCGCGTCGCGGTGCGCGAGTGCGATCGCCTTGTAAGCGTCCGGGAAGCCCGCTGTGTCCACCAGTTGCGTGCCCGGCGCGACTTCGAGCGAGCCGGCACCGCCCACGACCACCAGACGCTTCACGCCGGCCGCACGCGCGCCTTCGACCAGCGCCTTCGAGGCCGCCACGATCGCGCCCAGATCGCCCTGCGGCGGCGCATAGGCGCTCGCGACGACGTCGCTGCCGCGCACCGCATCCGCCACGCTCGCGGCATCAAGCACATCCGCGGAGGCCGCCGTCAGGTTGGCGACACCCGCCGGAACGCGCTCCGGATTGCGCGACAGCGCGCGCACCGTGTGCCCGCGACGCGCCGCTTCCGCGGCAACGCGTGAACCGATCATGCCGGTCGCGCCGAACAGCGCGATTTTCAGTGCCTTGCTCATCTTGAAGCTCCCGTTAAGTATTTATATGTAACCATTGAGATTACATATATGGAGGAAAAAAGAGGGGCCTAGCCCGAATGGCACTTACTTAAGCCAGCCTGGAGGAGAAGACGGGGGTAAGTACTTGAAGAGAAACGGAGGAGGCTGATCCAGGGATTGATAGGATGGT
>CALFSF010000246.1 GCA_937917025.1 uncultured Paraburkholderia sp. | reverse complement strand
CGCCTGGCCATCGACAAGTCGCTGAAGCGGCTCGGCCTGGATTACCTCGACCTGTATCTGATCCATCAGCCGTTCTCAGACGTTCACGGCGCCTGGCGGGCGATGGAGGAGGCCCATCGCGCTGGCAAGCTGCGCGCAATCGGACTGAGCAACTTCCAGCCGGATCGGCTCATGGACATCACGGTGTTCAACGATGTGAAGCCCGCCGTCAACCAGATCGAGGTCAACCCCTTCCACCAGCAGGCCGAAAGCGTCGACTTCATGCGTGAACTCGGCGTGCAAGCGGAAGCGTGGGCACCCTTCGCCGAAGGCCGGAACAACCTGTTTCAGAATGAACACCTTATGGCGATCGCTCAGCGCCATGGCAAAACGGTTGGGCAAGTGGTGCTTCGATGGCTGGTTCAACGCGGCATCGTCGCTCTCGCGAAATCGGTGCGCAAGGAACGCATGCTGGAAAATCTCGCCGTCTTCGATTTCGAACTGTCCGAAGATGACATGCAACTCATCACGTCATTGGAGACCGGCAAGAGCAGCTTCTTCTCCCATCGCGATCCGGCGATCGTGAAATGGATGAGCGAACGAAAACTTGGCCTCTGACACAGCAGTCCGGCTAGCACCCCACAACCTGAAAGAGCGCAATCATGACCAAAGCATCTCAGACCATCGTCCGTAACGGCACGAAGCCGTCAATCAAGGGCCCTGAAAGCTGGTTTACCGGCGCCGTCCGTATCGACAGCCTCTTCCAGGCGGAGGAACCGGGGCGTCTCGGCGGCGGCATCGTGACGTTTGAGCCGGGTGCGCGCACCAACTGGCACACGCATCCGCTCGGGCAGACACTCGTCGTTCTCAGCGGCGTCGGCTGGACCCAATGCGAAGGCGGCCTCCGAACAGAGATCCGCGCCGGTGACATCGTCTCGTGCTCGTGCGGCAAGCGACACTGGCACGGAGCGGCTGCGACCACGTCCATGTCGCATCTTGCGCTTACCGAATTGCTCGACGGCAAGAATGTCGAATGGATGGAGCCCGTGACCAACGAGCAATATCACTCGGGGCCGCTGGTCACCGACTAATGGCGCTCCTGGTGTCGGCTTATATTTTTACGCGAGACCGGAGATCGATTAAACGGACGCTGTAGCCGAGGCCCTGCGGTGGTGTTCCGCCCCTCCAGCTGAAGCGGTGAAGTGCACCTTCAACGTTGCCCGGGGGCGTCCCTGAACGTCGGCTTTTTTGTGAAACCGGTCGCTTAAATTTCGATGGCGTCTGGCCGCTTTTGGGCCGAACCCGCTCTCACGACGAACAGTTCAGTCTCAAGGTTTCTGTCATCGCGCGTGTATACCTGCGAGCGGGGCGACGCCATTCCTGCCCGGCGCACCCGCTCAACCGGGCTTGCCGTCCTCACGCGGACGGCACAGCGGCAGCGCATACGCGATGACATAAATGCCGAACCCCGCGATCCAGCACAGGCCGGCCGCCGTGATCCAGAACAGGAAGAACCGCGGCGCGACGAGCGGTCCGAATACCCGCAGCGCGGAGCCCGCCATGACGAGCGTATAGCTCGCGATATCGCGGCGGTCGGCGGTGAGCGGCTTGCCGATGTGTCCGCGCGCGGTGCGCGTGATCATCGCGATGATCGCGCCACCGATGGCGCCCGCCGTGAACGCGTGGATGGCGAGCGTATGCGGCACGCCGCCGGGTGCGCTCAGCACGAGCAGCGCGAAGCCGAGCGGAATCCATGCATACGCGAGATGCAGGATCAGCAGGATCGGCGGCCGACGCACCGCATACGAGCGCCACCCGACCAGCCGCGCGACGTGTACCGCGCACGCAAGCGCCGCGAGCGTCGCGACGACGAACCGGCCGGCTTGCGCCGCGTCCGCGAGCAGCGCCAGCAGCGTGACGGGCGGCACGGCGAGTTCGACCGGCCGCCAGCGGCGCGACACGAAACCCGGAATGGCGTTGGCGGTGAACATCGGCACGACGCGTCCGGTGATCACGCTCACGAGCAGCACGATAATGGCCACTGAGGCTGCCACGCAGCGCAGCGCGAAATCCGCGTCGCCGGAGAGCATGAAGTAATGGAAGAGCGCGTTCAGCAGCCCGAAAAGCAGCAGCACGGGCACGAGAAAATAGTTGCGCCGGTTGCCCGCGCGATGCAGCGTGCGCAGCAGCAACAGCGCGACGGCCGGCAGGAACAGGCTGTCGATCACGGCCGCGGGCACGGCCGGCCCGCTCCATACGAGCACGCGCGCCACGAGCCATGTCGCGACGAGCAACGCAAGCGTGAACCCGCGCGCGGTCATCATGCCGGTCCACGCGCGCACGGCCGTCAGCAGAAAACCCGCGACGATCGCGGCGGCGAAGCCGAACACCATCTCATGCGCGTGCCACGCGAGCGGATCGAGTTTCATCAGATAGCCGCCGGACAGCGGCACGCCGCGCAGCACCAGCAGCCATAGCGCGAGCGCCACCGCGGCGCACGCGGCGCCCGCTGGATAGAGCGGCCGGAAGCCCAGATTGAAGAGTGCGAAGCGATGCGACGGCTGCCGCTCGGGCGGCGCGACGAAGGTCTGGCGTGGCTCTGCGATTTTCATGCTCGTCCCGCGTGGTCAGGTTGGCTGCTCGAAGGCGTGTGTCGCGCGTCCTGCCAGAACCCCGCGCCGTCATGCTTCGACGGAGCCGGACAGGGCGCTCGGGATGCCCGCAAACCAGTATGCGACGCGCGCGGGCGGATTGCATCGCGGGGGCGGAAAGAATCGTCGGGATTGTTCCGGCACGGGGCCGCAGGTGGCTGATTTCGTTGAGGAATGTGCGGGGCGCGAGGTCTGCGGCAATAGCGCGCGGCGCGTGTCGGACAGCGACCTGTCCTGCTCCCGTATCGATTGCGCGCTTTCGCGCGGGGATGCATGTCGCGACACGCGCCAGCTTCGAGGCGTGTCACGTCTTTATCCGCAACCTGAAAAGCGGTGACACCGCGCGGTATCGACGAAAAACGGCGTAACGTCACAACTGCGGTAACGGTCTTGACGGACCCTCGAAGCGCATACCTTCAACGTACCCCACAGGAGACAGGATCATGGCAAAACTCGTCGTGCTTTACAAAAATCCGGCTGACAGGGCGGCGTTCGACGCGCACTACGAATCGACCCACGTGCCGCTCGCGAAGAAGATTCCCGGGCTGCAGAAGTACGAAATCAGCACGGGGCCGGTCAAGCTGCTGGGCGGCGAGTCGCCGTATTACCTGATCGCCGTGCTGCACTTCGCGTCGAGCGAGGCGCTGATGCAGGGGCTCAACGCACCCGAAGGCAAGGCCGCGGCGGGCGACCTTCGCAACTTCGCGCAGGCTGGCGCGGAACTGCTCGTCATGGACTCGAAGGAAGTCTGAGCCGCGTATGACGCCCGGCAAAGGCCGCCGTCGCGCGCTATCCTGCGAAGTCGACGTGCGGCCAGCACGTTGGAACCTGTATAAATATACAGTATAGTGTGCAATCGAAGCCCGCCTCGCGAGGAGCGTCGCGTGGCGGGACGCACTTCCATTCGCGGCGGCGCAGGCGGGCCGCGGCACTGGCCAAACTCATTCAGACGGACAGATAAATTGTCATCTAATGGTACGAACCGCGGAACGATCCGCATCCGCGGCGCACGTCAGCACAATCTCAAGAACCTCGACCTCGACCTGCACACCGGCGAAATGACCGTCGTGACCGGGCCGTCCGGCTCGGGCAAGTCGAGCCTCGTGTTCGACACGTTGTACGCGGAAGGCCAGCGGCGCTACGTCGAAACGTTCAGCGCCTACGCACGGCAGTTCCTCGACCGCATGGACCGCCCGCAGGTGGACCGGGTCGACGGCGTGCCGCCCGCCATCGCGATCGACCAGACCAATCCGGTGCGCAGCTCGCGCTCGACGGTCGGCACGATGACCGAACTCAACGACCATCTGAAGCTGCTGTACGCGCGCGGCGCCGAACTCTTCGATCGCGTGACGGCGGACCCCGTGCGGCACGACACGCCGGAAACCGTCTATGCCGATCTGATGGCGCGCACCGCGGGCGCCGATCCGCGGCTGGCGGTCACGTTTCCGGTCGAGTTGCCCGACACCGCGACGCAGGCCGAAGTCGAGCAGTGGCTGTCTGCGAGCGGCTACACGCGGGTGCAGGCGCAGCGCGAGGTGATCTCGCCCACCGGGCCGCGCAAGGTGCTGGACGTCGTCGCCGACCGCTTCCGCCTGCAGCAGACCGACAAGGCGCGCGCTCTCGAGGCGATCGAGGCTTCGCTCAAGCGTGGCGCCGGGCGCGTAAACGTGTACGTGCTGCCGCAGGTGCCGGAAGAAAGCGCCGAGCCGCAAATCTGGCGCTTCTCGACCGGGCTGCACAACCCCGATAGCGATCTGCGTTACGCCGATCCGCAACCGGCGCTGTTCTCGTTCAACTCCGCGTATGGCGCGTGCGAAACGTGTCGCGGGTTTGGGCGGGTGATCGGCGTCGATCTGGGTCTCGTCATTCCGGACGAGCGCAAGACGCTGCGCGGCGGCGCGATCAAGCCGATGCAGACGCCGGCGTGGAAGGAATGCCAGGACGACCTGATGCGCTACGCCGCGAAAGCGGACATTCCGCGCGATACCGCGTGGTCGTCGCTGTCGCAGGCACAGCGCGACTGGGTGATCGACGGCTCGCCGGACTGGGACGGCCAATGGCAGCGCCAGTGGTACGGCGTGAAGCGCTTCTTCGGCTACCTCGAATCGAAAGCGTACAAGATGCACATCCGCGTGCTGCTGTCGAAATACCGCAGCTACACGCCGTGCGAAACCTGCGGCGGCGCGCGCCTCAAGACGGAATCGCTGCTGTGGCGCCTCGGCTCGAAGGCCAACGCAGACGCCGTGCTCGACGCCGCGCAGCGCTTCCTGCCGCGCGGTGTCGACTGGTCGCGCGCGCAGCTCGAAGCGCTGCCGGGCCTGACCGTGCACGACCTGATGCTGCTGCCGATCGAGCGCATCCGGCGTTTTTTCGACGAGATCACGCTGCCCGGTGTCCTGCTCGACGACGCGCTGAAACTCCTGCTTGCCGAAGTGCGGACGCGCCTCAAGTATCTGTGCGACGTGGGTCTCGGTTATCTGACGCTGGATCGCCAGAGCCGCACGCTCTCGGGCGGCGAAGTGCAGCGGATCAACCTGACCACCGCGCTCGGCACGTCGCTGACCAAGACGCTCTTCGTGCTCGACGAACCCAGCATCGGGCTGCATCCGCGCGACCTGAACCGCATCGTCGAGGCGATGCACCGGTTGCGCGACGCGGGCAATACGCTCGTCGTCGTCGAGCACGACCCTTCGGTGATGCTCGCGGCGGACCGTCTGATCGACATGGGCCCCGGCCCCGGCGAGCGCGGCGGCACGATCATCTACGACGGCACGCCCGACAACATCCGCACGGCGGGCACGCTCACGGGTGAATACCTCAGCGGGCGCCGGCACGTGGCGGATGCGTCGCGCTGGGCGCGCCGTCCGGTCGAAGCAGACACGCCGCGCATCGTGCTGGAAGGTGCGCGCGAACACAATCTGCGCGACGTGACGGTCGAGATTCCGCTGCAACGTCTCGTCTGCGTGACGGGCGTGTCCGGCTCGGGCAAGTCGACGCTGTTGCAGGACGTGCTGTATCCCGCGATGGCGCGCCATTTCGGCAAGGCGACGGAATCGCCCGGCGCGTTCCGTCGTCTTGACGGCGCGGACCGCGTGAGCGACGTCGTGTTCGTCGACCAGTCGCCGACCGGGAAGACCGCGCGCTCGAACCCGGCGAGTTACGTCGGCGCGTTCGACGAAATCCGCAAGCTCTTCGCGAAGGCGCCGCTCGCGGCGCAACGCGGCTACACGGCGGGCGTGTTCAGCTTCAACTCCGGCGACGGGCGCTGCCCGACCTGCGGCGGCTCCGGCTTCGAACACATCGAAATGCAGTTCCTGAGCGACGTGTATCTGCGTTGCCCGGACTGCGACGGGCGCCGCTATCGCGCCGAAGTGCTCGAAGTGAAGATCGAGCGCGGCGATCCGGCGCGCGCGCTCTCTGTTGCCGATGTGCTGGAACTGACGGTGCATGAAGCCACAGAATACTTCGCCGCCGATCCCGAAGTGCTGCGCGTGTTGCAGCCGATCGTCGACGTCGGGCTCGAATACGTGAAGCTTGGCCAGCCGGTGCCGACACTGTCGGGCGGCGAGGCACAGCGCCTGAAACTCGCGGGCTTTCTCGCGGAAACGGCGCAGGCACGCACGCCGCGCGGCGCGAAAGAGGCCGCCGCCGGCAAGCTCTTCATGTTCGACGAGCCGACCACGGGCCTGCATTTCGACGACATCGCGAAGCTGATGCAGGCGTTCGGCAAGCTGCTCGCGGGCGGCCATTCGCTGATCGTGATCGAGCACAACCTGGACGTGGTCCGCGCGGCCGACTGGATCATCGATCTCGGTCCGGAAGGCGGTGACGGCGGCGGCCGCGTGCTGTGCGCCGGCACGCCGGACGAAGTGAAAGCGTGCGAGGAATCGCATACCGGCCAGGCGCTGCTGCAATACGACGAATCGATGGGCGTGGAAGTCGCGCCGGCTTCGCAGGGCGTGCCGCTGCAAACGGCGCTGACGGCGGCGCGCGCGCGTCGGGCGGTGGAAGGCGAGGACGTCGTGCGGATCGTGAACGCGCGTGAGCACAATCTGAAGTCGCTCGACGTCGATATTCCGCATGGCAAGTTCAACGTCGTGACGGGCGTGTCCGGTTCGGGCAAGTCGACGCTCGCGTTCGATATCCTGTTTCACGAAGGCCAGCGGCGTTATCTGGAATCGCTGAACGCGTATGCGCGTTCGATCGTGCAGCCGGCCGGGCGGCCGGAAGTCGACGCGGTCTACGGCATTCCGCCGACGGTCGCGATCGAGCAGCGTCTGTCTCGCGGCGGGCGCAAGAGCACGGTCGCGACGACCTCCGAGGTGTGGCACTTCCTGCGGCTGCTCTACGTGAAGCTCGGCTTGCAGCATTGCGTTCATGACGGCACGCCGGTCACCGCGCAAAGCGTCGAATCGATCGCCGCGCAGCTGCTGCGCGATCACAAGGGCCAGCACGTCGGGCTGCTCGCGCCGCTCGTCGTGAACCGCAAGGGCGTCTATACCGATCTCGCGAAATGGGCGAAGGCGCGCGGCAATACCCATCTGCGCGTCGATGGCGAATTCGTGCCGGTCGATCCGTGGCCGAAGCTCGACCGCTTCCGCGAACACACGATCGAACTGCCGGTGGCGGATCTCGTCGTCTCGGCGGATCACGAGGCGCAACTGCGCCGCGCGCTCGACGACACGCTCGAAGCCGGCAAGGGCGTGATCCATCTGCTCGCGCCGCTCGACGGCCTGCACGCCGCGATGAACGGCAACGGCAAGGGCGCGACCGGGTATGCCGGCACAGTGAAGGTGCTGTCGGTGAAGCGCGCGTGTCCGGTGTGCGGCACGAGCTATCCGGAACTCGATCCGCGGATGTTCTCGTACAACAGCAAGCACGGCTGGTGTACGACCTGCGTCGGCACGGGCCTCGCGCTCACGCGCGAACAGCGCGCCGCGTACGACGACACCGTGATCGTCGACGACAATCGCGGCCGCGAGCAGAGCCTGCCTTCGGAAGAGCAGGAACCGGAAGGCATGGGCGACGAGCCATGCCCGGATTGCAGCGGCACGCGGCTGAACCCGGTCGCGCGCGCGGTGACGTTCGACGGGCAACCCATTGTCGACGTCGCGCGGTGGACGGTGTCGCAGACGCGCCAGTGGGTCGATTCGCTCGAACTCACCGGACGCGATGCCGGTATCGCGCGCGATGTCGTCAGCGAAATCGGCAGCCGGTTGCAGTTCCTGGAGGAAGTCGGGCTCGGCTATCTGAGCCTCGATCGCGCGGCGCCCAGCCTGTCGGGCGGCGAGGCGCAACGCATCCGGCTCGCGGCGCAACTCGGCAGCAACCTGCAGGGCGTCTGCTACGTGCTGGACGAACCGACCATCGGCCTGCATCCGCGCGACAACCAGATCCTGCTGAACGCGTTGCGCAAGCTCGGCGAGAAGGGCAACACGCTCGTCGTCGTCGAACACGACGAAGACACGATCCGGCGCGCCGATCACATCATCGATATCGGTCCGGGCGCGGGCAAGCGCGGCGGCAATCTCGTCGCGCAGGGCAGCGTGCAGGACCTCGCGGCTCAGGCCGGGTCGCTGACCGGGCAGTTCCTCGCTAACCCGATCACGCATCCGTTGCAGCCGCGCCGGCCGGTGACGCCGGCGCGCAGGAACGCCGCGGCCGTGCCGGAGAACTGGCTGACGGTCCACGGCGGCAAGCTGCACAACCTGTGTGACGTGACGGTCGGCATTCCGCTCGCGCGGCTCGTCGCCGTGACGGGCGTGAGCGGCTCCGGCAAATCGACGCTCGCGCGCGACGTGCTGATGGCGAACATGCTCGATGCGGTGGGCCGCTCGGTGCTATCGTCGCCGGCCACGAAGCGCGCGCGCAAGGCCGCACAGGCCGATGCACCCGCGGCGAAGCCGTCGCGTTCCAGCGTGCTCGCACGCAGCGCGCCACGCCCCGTGTTGAACGTGACCCATGCGTGGCAAGGCTGCGAATCGATGACCGGCTGGGAAACGATCGACCGCGTGCTCGAAGTCGACCAGACGCCGATCGGCAAGACGCCGCGCTCGTGTCCTGCCACGTACATCGGCGTGTGGGACGCGATCCGGCGTCTCTTCGCCGACACGCTCGAGGCACGGGCGCGCGGCTATACGGCTTCACGCTTCTCGTTCAACACGGGCGACGGCCGTTGCCCGGCGTGCGAAGGCCAGGGCGTGCGCACGATCGGCATGAGCTTTTTGCCGGACGTGAAGGTGCTGTGCGATGTGTGTCACGGCCAGCGCTTCAACCCCGAGACGCTCGCGGTGACGTGGCGCGGCAAGAACATCGGCGACGTGCTGACGATGGAGATCGACGAAGCCGTGGAATTCTTCGCGCCGCTGTCGAACATCGCGCATCCGTTGCAGCTGATGAAGGACGTGGGGCTCGGCTATCTCACGCTCGGCCAGCCATCGCCGACGCTCTCCGGCGGCGAGGCGCAGCGCATCAAGCTCGTCACCGAACTGAGCAAGGTGCGCGACGACATCACGCGTCGCGGTCAGAAGGCGCCGCATACGCTGTACGTGCTCGATGAACCGACGGTCGGCCTGCATATGGCCGACGTCGCGAAGCTGATCCGCGTGCTGCACCGGCTCGTCGATGCGGGCCATAGCGTGGTGGTGATCGAACACGATCTCGACGTGATCGCCGAAGCCGACTGGATCATCGACCTCGGGCCGGAAGGCGGCGTGGGCGGCGGCACGATTGTCGCGGCGACGTCCCCGGAAGGGCTCGTGCAGGTGAAGGCGAGCCACACGGGCCGTGCGCTCGCGCCGGTGCTCGCGCGCGAGCGCAACGATGCGCCCGCGCCGGAGGAACAGGGCGTGGCGAAGATTGGATAACAGAGGGAGTGTGCGAGGCCGCGCAGGGCTGGCGGCCATGTGGTTTTAACGCGGCGGCGTCGTGCCGCGTCAGGCGGACATCGGGCCCGCATGCGTGAAGCATGCGGGCCCGATGTGTTTACAGCGCGCCTTGTTTCGTCGCGGCGCACGCCGGGTTCGCGGCGCCGTTCGTGGCAGCCTTCCCCGCGACGCATTCGCGCGCGGCGATCTGCTTGCGCCAGCTGTCGAGGATGGTATCCGCGAGACTGCTGTAGTCGTGGCCGAAGTGATGGCCGCCGGGCGTGCGTATGACGCTCGCGCCGGTTTTGACGAGCGCCGGACACAGCGTGTCCTCTTCGTCCTCGCCGTAGATGCACTGCACGATCGCGGGCGGCACCTTCGCCACTTCCGGCATCGCCGGAAGCGCCTCGCTGCTGGCAGGCATGCCGAGCCAGCCGGTCACGCGGATCTGGAAGTCGGCATTGTGCGCGAAGCCGAGCAGCGCCATCTGCGAGACCTTCGCGCGCAGCGGTTCGGGCAGGCGGTTGTACGCGAACGGCATCACGTCCGCGCCGAACGAATAGCCGATCAACGCGACGTGTCGCGTATGCCAGCGCGCGCCGTACGTCTCCATGATGCGCGCGAGATCGTGACTCGTCTGCGCCGGCGACTTCGTGCTCCAGAAGTAGCGCAGCGCGTCCACGCCGACCACCGAAACGTTTTTCTTTTGCAGCGCCTCGGCGATCGTCTTGTCGAGATCGCGCCAGCCGCCATCGCCGGAAATCACGATCGCGAGCATGTCGGTCGGATGGGCGGCGGGCAATTCGATCAGCGGCAGGTCGGACACGTCCTGCTCGTCCGCTTCGTGGACACGCAGATGCGGCGTGACGAGCGCGACCATCGCGTCCGCCGTCGACGTGTTGGCCGCGAGGCGCCGCACCGGCACCGGCTTGCCGCCGATGGGCGCGGGCGCGTCGATGGCCGCCGTCGTGGTCGCCGCGACTTCGACGAAGCCGGGCAGGCCGTTGCCGCGGCTGATCGTCGGATCGGGCGGGCACGGGTTGAAGCGCGCGTCGAGCTTCGCATCGGGATCGACCGATGCCGCGCCGGAGAGCGTGTTCGACGGCGCCGTGGAGATCATCCGCGTGGCAAGCGTGCCGCCTTCGCCCGTGCCCGCGACGACCGGCAGGAAGTAGCGGCTCAACTGCGCTTCGCGCTGCAACTGGTGGCTGATGTTCTCGACGTCGCCCACCAGGTTGTGACAGGTCTCCGGCTGCGGCGCGGCGCTCGCGACGTAGCGCGACGTGTCGACGCCGACGACCATCGCGCCGTCTTTCGCGAGCGCGTCGGCGGCCTGCTGGTCGCTGGCGCGCCAGCCGCCTGCCCGCGAAAACAGCACGACGAAGCCGCGCATCGCGCCCGCGGGACGCGTGACCGTGACGTTGCCGAAACGGCCGCCGGATACGGTGGTGACCGGCGCGGCGGCGGTGCGGGCGGCAGGTGAGGCAGGGGCGTTTGCGGCAGCCGCATCGGACGATACGGCGGCAAAAAGGCCCGAGGACAATCCCAGGGCCAGGGTGATGCTCAATAGTTTCATGAACGCCAGCCTTCGGCGAGAAGTGAGAGGTCGGCGAGGGTCAGCACGACGCCGACCGAACCGGATGCCGCGAGATAGCGCGGCTCCCAGGTCGGCTGGAATTTGCTCTTGAAGCCCCGCAGACCGCGGAAGTTATAGAAGCGGCACCCGAAGCGCCACATCAGACTGGCGAGACGGTGCCATGGTGAAGCGAGCGGCGTCGGGTTCATGCCCGACAGCGGCGCCATGCCGAGGCTCAGGCTGCGGAAATTTTCCTGCTTCAGATGCAGCGCGAGCTTGGTGAACAGATACTCCATCGCGTACGGCGACGCATCCGGCGCATGGCGCATCACGCCGACGGTCGCATCCAGGTTCAGGTCGGTCGTCATGAACGTGACGAACGCGACCGGCGTGCCCTGCTGGCGGACCAGCATCACCGATTGCGCGGCGAGGTAGTCGTCGGTGAAGGCGGCCACCGAGAAGCTCTTTTCCTTCGCGGAACGGCTGTCGAGCCACGCGTCGGAAATGCCGCGCAGCGTCGGCAGCAGGCCGGGGACGTGCGGCGGTTCGTACATCTCGACGGTCAGGCCGTCGCGCTCGCCGCGCTTGAGCGCATAGCGCAGATGCGTGCGGTGCGAGCCGGCGAGCTCGAAGTCGCTCAGCACGATGCGCGCTTCCTCGCCGAGCTTCATCAGCGAAAGGCCGGCGTCGAGATAGAGCGGCAGGGCGTCGGCGCGCACCTGGTAGAACGCGGCGCGTCCGCCGTGCGCATGCGCGAGCGCCATGAATTCGCCGATCAGCTCGACCCATTCCTCGCGCGGTCCGACCGGATCGTGCAGCGCGGCCCACGTGCGGCCGCGCTTCGCGTACATCAGGAACGCCTCGCGCGACTTCGAGAACAGGAAACTCTTGTCGCCCAGCAGCGCGAGGCCGGCGTCGCTGCGCTCCTGCGCGCGGACAATTTTCGCGGCGTCGACGAGGTCGACCGCGGGCGGCTTCACGAACCGTCCCGCAGCCGGACGCAGCAGTTGCCAGAACGCGATGAC
>CALFSF010000245.1 GCA_937917025.1 uncultured Paraburkholderia sp. | reverse complement strand
CTTGACGTCCTCGTCCTTGACGAGCTGCATGACGTCGGCCACGGATTTACTCATAACCTATTCTCCTGATTAACAAATTCGGCGGATTCTGCCGCCGCCCAAATCTAGCTGACCCGCCACCGTCCGTCTATCCGATCACGCAGATCGGGCTAAAAAAAGCGGTCGAATCGATCGACAGATATAAAGCAGCTTCCATGCCAGCATGTTCCAGACTGGCGCAAAAGCCTTCCACTACGCGCACTTACGGGGAATCCCAATCTACGAAGCCGCATGTGCGCCACCATACCTCACACGAATTTGCACCAACACAGTGCCGATCGGCAAAGAAGTTGATTCATCCATCCCGTTTTGGTGCATAAGACTATATTTGCACCTCAATGGAGCATAACAGGCGTCCGTTGAGTTGTGCATCGGCCGGATGGCCAGATACGCGCGACGCAGCCTGCGCGCTAGAATGGCCTTTTGGTTTTCCGCCGGAAGGAGATTCGCTGTCATGAGCACGCTCGAACAGTTGTACGCGCAAGCCGGAAAACGGCGTATCGAGAACCAGTTGCCGTATGCGGGCGCATTGTCGCCCGCGGAGGCATTCGAGCTTCTTCAACTTGATCCGCACACACGCCTTGTCGACGTTCGTACCCGTGCCGAGCTCGACTGGGTAGGCAGGCCGGTCATCGGTGACGGGCAATACGCTCACGTCGAATGGACCCGCTATCCGGGCGGCGTACCCAATCCGGAGTTTCTCGACCAGTTGGGCAAGGTTGCCGCGCAGGACGCGCCTGTGCTGTTTCTGTGCCGCAGCGCGGCCCGCTCCAAACTCGCCGCTATCGCTGCAACCCAGGCCGGCTTCACGCAGGCGTTCGACCTGCTGGAAGGCTTCGAAGGCGACAAGGACGGGCAGGGTCATCGGAAAACGGTGTCGGGCTGGTGTTTCCGCGGTCTGCCGTGGATCGGCGCGTGACGGATGTTTGGGGTGGTCGCGCTTTGCGCGCCTGACTGATCGGGCGACGGGCGCAAAGCGACCGGCCGCGAGAAAGCAGGCGGAGCTGGCTCAATCTCGCTGTTTCGCCTGCGCCGCGTCGGGCTCGACGATATCGCCACCGAGCAGATGCACCCCTTCACGCAGCTTCACGAACGCAGAGGCAACCGCCTCGGGCTCGCCTTTCACGCCCAGGTCGATGTGGCGACGGGCGTAGATGCCGCCCCGCTCCGCATCGCCGACGCTCGGCAGGCTGAATACACGCACGCCTGGAAAATCGTGTTCGATCTTTTCCATGAGCGGGGTGAGCGTCGATTCAGGCAATTCGAATACGAGAAGCGACTTTTCCGCATGCGGCATCGCGTGGTGCAGATGCGCATACTTCGTGTCCAGCACCCATTCGATCATCGGCCATGCCATCACCGGAAAGCCCGGCACAAAGTGATGGTCACCGACCGAGAAGCCGGGAATCTTGTTGTAGCCGTTCGGGATGATCGATGCGCCGCGCGGGAACGTGCCCATGTTCAGCCGATGGCGGTTTTCCGGCGAATCGAGGTCTGGCGGCGCGCCGGCGGCGTCCGCGTGCATGTCGCGAATGCGCTCCTGGATCAGCCGGGCAGCCTCGGCATGCAGTTCGAGCGGAACGCCGAGCGCAGCCGCGGCGCATTGACGGGTGTGATCGTCCGGCGTCGCGCCGATACCGCCCGTCGAAAACACGATGTCGCCCGACGCGAACGAACGGCGCAACGTCGTCGTGATGCGTTCCGGATCGTCGCCGATGTACTCCGCCCAGCCTAGCGCGAGGCCGCGCTCCGTCAAAAGCTGGATGACTTTCGGCAGATGTTTGTCGGTTCGCCTGCCCGACAGGATTTCGTCGCCGATGATGATGACGCCAAATGCCATTGCCGCCTCTTCCTGAGAAAGGGTTTCAGTATGGAACCGTCACTGCGGTGCGCGTCCCGTGTTCTTCCGCACGCATGCGCTGCAACGCGCGCAGGCAGTAATACCCGAACCACAGCGCCGAAAAAACGAGGATAAACGCATAGATCCAGATGGTCGCGGCCGTCACGACCGGAAACAGCACGATCAGCCAGACCGACGACGCCCAGAGCAGCGTCGGCAGCGAACCCAGCAGGCCGCTTGCGACGCCGATCAGCAACAGCGGCAACCGGTGCCGGCGCACCAGCGCGCGACGCTCCTCGGTGGTCGCATGTAACGCGAGCGCGTCGTACGTCATCACGCGATACGTCAGCCAGCCCCACAACAGCGGCGGAATCAGCGCGAAGAACGGCGGCACGAGCCACAGCGGCAGCGTCACCACGAGCAGCACGAGACAGATGAGCGTCGTCCACAGCGCGTGGATCAGGCTACCGTACCACGTTCCGCCGCGGCGCATTTCCAGGCTGGCGAACTGTCTGACCGACAGATGACGGATGACGGCCGGCATCGAGAGCGTCGCGATCAGCAGCAGCACGGTCAGGACGATCAGCGGGATCGCGAGCGCAATCACGATGAACGGCGCGATCACCGCATGCAGCGACGAAAACCCGAGCCAGTCGAACATGCCATAGAGCGACGTGGTGAACGACCAGCTTTCGAGCCACGCGCGCGTGGCGTCGGTCCACGCCTGCCAGGAAAACCAGAGGATGACGCCCCAAATGATCGCCGCCGCCGCGAACGGCATGAACGTCAGCCAGAGCATGCGCGGATGGAGCGCGCTGGAAAGTGCGCGCCCGAACGAGCGCAACAGGTCATTCATGCGAGCCAGATACCGGTCAATGAAACGGTGAATGAACGAGAAGCAGAAACAGGGCGACGATCGGAACGGCTGGCGCACGGGCCGTCAACGCGAACGACGTCAGGCACGCACGCCTTTCAACCGCGGTCGTCGCCGGTCGAACTGTGGACAGGATAAACCAGGGATCGCGCCGCCGGGAAAACCCGCTGCGGCGGCGCATGAGAACGGAGGGGTTAGCGGCGATTGCAGCCGCTGATCGCAGCCAAAACCAGCCGAAGCCAGCCGAAGCCAGGGAGCCAGGCGCAGGCCGCTCAGACAGGCGCGGCGTCGCTGCCCTGCCCGCGGCGCCCCGGCGCGAGCCGCCGGGCGATGCGCACGAGCGCGAGCCAGTGCTGCGCCCAGAAGCCATCGCCGTACTGGCGACCTTCGAGCTGGTCCCGAATCCCGGTCGGCTCCATGTCGCGCACCCACGAAGCCGTCCGGAACAGCTGATCCCACCACGGAAACAGCACGCCGAAATTGCATCCGTAGGTCGTGCCCTCATGCCCGTAGCCGATGGCGTGATGCCGGCGATGGAACGTGGGGCTCACGAGCAGCCGCTCACCCAGCCAGCCGAAATACATCCGGATATTGGCGTGCTGAACGCTCTGCGCGAGATTCGTGATTGCGACAAGTACGACGAACTGCGACGGCGGCACGCCGATCACAAGCGCGATCACGGCGAAAAAGCACGCCTGCAGCACGTCGTCGAGCAGGTGGTTACGATCGTCGGACCACAGCGACATCTGGCGCTGGCTGTGGTGCACCGCGTGCAGTTCCCACCAGAGCCCGAAGCGATGTTCGCCTCGGTGATACCAGTATCCCGCGAAGTCGAGCACGACCAGATACATCAGGAACGTGACGAGCGGTTGTGTGGTGACGCCGGGCCACAGGTTGTCGAACTCGATGTTCGCGATGTTGTGCAGCCGCAGCCAGCCCTGTATGCCGTCGAAGAACGGTTGCAGCGCGAAGAAGAAAAACAGGTTCAGGATGCCGAGCTTCGCGATCCACGTGTAGAGCACGTCGACGCGCACGGCCTTGCGGTTCTCCCACTGCTCGACGGGACGCAACGCCTCCAGCGGCCGCAGCACGGCATACATGGCCAGCACCTCGAGCACACCGACGATCACCCAGTAGAGGCTGTCGTAGGTGTCTTCGTCGTAGTCCATCAGGTCGAGGCGATACAGCAGCGGTTGCACGACGTCGACGTACAGCAGCGTCTGCAGTGCGGAGACGAAACTATCGAGAGTCGAAAAAATCGTGTGGAACATGGTGCCTGTCGTACTTCAGTGCGGTGTTTCAAGCCGGTGCTTCTGCATCGTGCACCGCCCGTGCGGTCGCGACCTACGCGCCGTTCGGCGCCGTAACCGGCGCGCGATCGAAGAAATAGATGCCATGCGGCG
>CALFSF010000244.1 GCA_937917025.1 uncultured Paraburkholderia sp. | reverse complement strand
ACGACCCGCGTCGAAGAACTCGAAAGCGCGATTCGCGCGGTATGCGAACCCTACTTCGATCGCGCGCTGAAGGATATTTCGCTCGGTCAGGTGTTGTTGCGCCTGTTCTCGACGTCGCGGCGCTTCAACGTCGAGATCCAGCCGCAGCTCGTGCTGCTGCAAAAGACGATGCTGAACGTCGAGGGTCTCGGCCGCTCGCTCGATCCCGAGCTTGATCTGTGGAAGACCGCGAAGCCGTATCTCGAACGCTGGATGAACGAGCAGATCGGGCTGTCCGGATGGTACGAGCGGCTCAAGATCGAAGCGCCGCAGTGGAGCAAGACGCTGCCGCAACTGCCGCGCCTGATCCATCACGCGCTGGCGTCGCGCCATGACGCCCAGCACGGCCAGGCGCACGACGACGTCATGCGCCTGATCCTGCTGGAGCAGAAGCGCACCAACCGGCTGCTGCAAGGGCTGCTGATGTTCGGCATTGCCGCGGGCGTGGGCGCGGTGCTCGCGCGGGTCTGGGTGGCCATGTTGTATGGCGGGTGACCGTTGCCTGATCTTGGCCTGACCGGGAGATATCGATGAGCGCCGATTCAAACCGTCCGAAGCCGCCGTCCGACGCGCGCCAGAGCGCGCCGGAATTCGCCTCGCGCGATCCCGGTTCGCCTGCGTTCTGGGACGAGCGCTTCGAGCGCGGTTTCATGCCGTGGGATCAGGCGGGCGTGCCGCCCGCGTTCCAGGCGTTCGCCGCGCGGCATAGAGAGGGCGCGGTGCTGATCCCCGGCTGCGGCAGCGCGTGGGAAGCACTGGCGCTCGCGCGGGACGGCCGTCAGGTGCGCGCTATCGACTTCTCGCCGAACGCCGTCGCCACCGCGCGCGAGCGGTTGGGCGCTTACGCGCCGGTCGTCGAACAGGCGGATTTCTTCACGTACGAGCTGCCGTTCACGCCAGCCTGGATTTACGAGCGCGCGTTCCTCTGCGCGCTGCCGAAAGCCCGCTGGAGCGACTATGCGCGGCGAATGGCCGGATTGCTGCCGGCCGGCGCGTTGCTCGCCGGCTTTTATTTTCTCGGCGCGACGCCGAAAGGGCCGCCGTTCGGCATCGAACGCGGGGAACTGGACGCGTTGCTGGCGACGCATTTCGAGCTGATCGAAGACGAGGCCGTCGCCGAATCCATGCCGGTGTTCGCCGGGCGTGAACGCTGGATGACATGGCGTCGCCGTGACGTTGCGGCAGCTTGATCCAGGCTGCAACGCCCCCATTTAGTTCAGCGGCGGCTCTATCCGCCGCAGGCCCCGATTTCCGGGGTGGCAAACCGTTTGCGGCTATAATTCAAGGCTTTGCAGGCGTTTACAGGATTTTCGCAGGGAATAAAGATCATGCCGATCTACGCTTATCGTTGTGAATCATGCGGCTTTGGGAAGGACGTGCTTCAGAAGATGAGCGACGCCCCGCTGACGCAATGTCCGGAATGCGGCAAGGACGCGTTCCGCAAACAGGTTACGGCCGCGGGCTTCCAGCTGAAGGGCTCGGGCTGGTACGTCACCGACTTTCGCGGTGGCTCGGGCGGCGCGAATGCAGCCGCGAAGCCCGCCGCCGGTGAAAACGGCGCAGCCGAACCCACGAAGGCCGATAGCGGCAAGAGCGATACGGGTGCGTCGTCTGCTGGCACGGACAGCGCGAAAGCCGCGCCGGCCGCACCGGCTGCCGCAGCGCCCGCATCGGGCTCCGGCTCGAGCGCAGACAGCGCATAGCACCATCGCGGCCCGCAAGGGCGACAAGCACACCGCGTCGGATCGATCCCGCGCGGTTCACTGGCGGTATACATGACGACGAAAAAGACGACGCTCAAATCGGTGTTCCTGACTGGCCTGCTGGTGCTGGTGCCGCTCGCCATCACCTTGTGGGTGCTCGGCCTGATCATCGGCACGATGGATCAGACGCTGCTTCTGCTGCCGGAATCGTGGCAGCCGGAGCGCGCGCTCGGGTTCCGCCTGCCGGGGCTCGGCGCGGTGCTGACGATCGCATTCATTTTTATCGTCGGACTATTGACGCAGAACTTCATCGGGCAGACGCTCGTGAAGTGGTGGGAAGTCGTCGTGCGTCATATTCCGGTGGTCGGTCCGATCTATACCAGCGTGAAGCAGGTGTCGGACACGCTGCTTTCCAGCAGCGGCAACGCGTTTCGCAAGGCGCTGCTGATCGAATACCCGCGCAAGGGTTCCTACACGATCGCGTTTCTGACGGGCATTCCCGGCGGCGACGTGGTCAATCACCTGAAGGAAGAACACGTGAGCGTGTACGTGCCCACGACGCCGAATCCGACGTCGGGCTTCTTCCTGATGGTGCCGAAGAGCGAGGTCGTCGAACTCGATATGACGGTCGACGCCGCGCTCAAATACATCGTCTCGATGGGTGTCGTGGCGCCGTCCGTGCCCGTCCAGGCGGCGCCGGTGCGCCGCGCGACCACCATCGAGCCTCCGCTGTAATGCCGGCGCGCGTCGTTAGCCGGCGCGGGCCGTTCAACCAATGCAAAACGAAAGACAAACATCATGTCGATGAGATCTGAATACTGCGGTCTGGTGACCGAACACCTGCTGGGCCAAACCGTGTCGCTGTGCGGCTGGGTGAGCCGTCGTCGCGACCACGGCGGCGTCATCTTCATCGACCTGCGCGACCGCGAAGGCCTCGTTCAGGTCGTCTGCGATCCGGATCGCGCGGAGATGTTCAAGATCGCCGAAGGCGTGCGCAACGAGTTCTGCGTGCGCGTGCAGGGGGTTGTCCGCAACCGTCCGGAAGGCACGGCGAACGCCGGCCTGAAGAGCGGCAAGATCGAAGTGCTGTGCCACGAGCTGAGCGTGCTGAACGCGTCGGTCACGCCGCCGTTCCAGCTCGACGACGACAACCTGTCGGAAACCACGCGTCTTACACACCGAGTGCTCGACCTGCGCCGTCCGCAGATGCAGCACAACCTGCGCCTGCGCTATCGCGTGGCGATGGAAGTGCGCAAATATCTCGACGCGCAAGGCTTCATCGACATCGAAACACCGATGCTCACCAAGAGCACGCCGGAAGGCGCGCGCGATTACCTCGTGCCGTCGCGCACGAACCCGGGTCAGTTCTTCGCGTTGCCGCAGTCGCCGCAGCTGTTCAAGCAGCTCCTGATGGTGGCGAACTTCGACCGCTACTACCAGATCGTCAAGTGCTTCCGCGACGAAGACCTGCGCGCCGACCGTCAGCCGGAATTCACGCAGATCGACTGCGAAACGTCGTTCCTCAGCGAACAGGAAATCCGCGATCTGTTCGAGGCGATGATCCGTCACGTGTTCAAGGAAACGATCGGCGTCCAGCTCGACGAGAAATTCCCGGTCATGCTGTACTCGGAAGCGATGCGCCGCTTCGGTTCGGACAAGCCGGACCTGCGCGTGAAGCTCGAATTCACCGACCTGACCGATGCGATGAAGGACGTCGACTTCAAGGTGTTCAGCACGCCGGCCAACACGAAGGACGGCCGTGTTGCGGCGCTGCGCGTGCCGCAGGGCGGCGAGCTGTCGCGCGGCGACATCGACAGCTACACGGAATTCGTGCGCATCTACGGCGCGAAGGGTCTCGCATGGGTCAAGGTCAACGAAGTCGCGAAGGGTCGTGACGGTCTGCAAAGCCCGATCGTCAAGAATCTGCACGACGCGTCGATCGCGGCGATCCTCGAGCGCACCGGCGCGCAGGACGGCGACATCATTTTCTTCGCGGCAGACCGCGCGAAGGTGGTGAACGACAGCCTCGGCGCGCTGCGTCTGAAGATCGGCCATTCGGAATTCGGCAAGGCGAACGGCCTCGTCGAGGACGGCTGGAAGCCGCTGTGGGTGATCGACTTCCCGATGTTCGAGTACGACGAGGAAGAAGCGCGCCACGTCGCCGCTCACCATCCGTTCACGAGCCCGAAGGACGAGCACCTGGAATATCTGGAAACGGATCCGGGCCGCTGCCTCGCGAAGGCCTACGACATGGTGCTGAACGGCTGGGAAATCGGTGGCGGCTCGGTGCGTATCTATCAGGAAGAAGTACAGAGCAAGGTGTTCCGCGCGCTCAAGATCAGCGCCGAGGAAGCCCGTGCGAAGTTCGGCTTCCTGCTCGACGCGCTGCAGTACGGCGCGCCGCCGCACGGCGG
>CALFSF010000243.1 GCA_937917025.1 uncultured Paraburkholderia sp. | reverse complement strand
CATCGTGAAGACGAGCACGCGAAGCCGAGGCAGGCGCTGGCGAAGGCGCTGCAGCGTGGCAAGACCGCCGCGGCCCGGCATCGTGAGATCGAGGATCAGCACATCGGCTTCGTTCGCGCAAAGCCATTGGTACGCGCTGTCGCCGTCGCCGAACTCGGCGACGACGCGCATGCGCCCGTCGAGCTCGAGCAGGCGACGGTAACCGGTGCGCACGACCGCGTGATCGTCGGCGATCGCGATGCGGAGGGGCGCGGCGTCCGATCCCCGCAACGGCCACGCCCGCGGCGATGCGGGCGTGGCGGCGTGCTGGAGCGTCGTCATCGGTACGGCGTCCGCCCGGACAGGACGAACGGATGTCGCATCGCCGTCAGGCTTTCAGCACGCCCGACGCCTTGGCGACGTGCGTCGCGATCGCGTCCATCAGCGGCGGCGACAGGCAATCGTACGGCTCGAGGCCGATTTCCTTGAGGCGCGAGCGCACCTCGCCCATGCGGCTCGGCGGGAAGCCCGATTCGATGATCGACGAGACGAACGCGGCGAACTGCGGCTCCTGCCAGCCGGTCTGCGGCGAGAGTTCGGTGTGCACGAAGTCGAGGCCGTAGAACGGATGCTTGGTGTTCTCGATGCGCCCGTACATGTGCACGCCGCAATTCGTGCAGGCGTGGCGCTGGATCGTCGCGCTCGGGTCGACGACCTTGAGCTTGTCGGCGCCTTTCGTGACCGAGACCTTGTCCTTCGGCACGACGGCGACGACCGAGAAGTTCGCGCCCTGCGGCTTCCAGCATTTCGTGCAGCCGCACGCGTGGTTGTGCGCGACGTTCGAAGCGAGCTTGACCTCGACCGCGCCGCACTTGCAGTTCAGCGTGCCGCCGGCGAAGTTCGGGTCGCCTTTCTTGATGCCGTTGTCGATGGATGGATGAAGGTTGACAGCCATAATTTCACCTCGCCTCTTTTTTGGGAACCGCGGCCAGGGAAGGCCGCTTCCTGATCGTCGCGATCATGGAGATCGCATGGGACCTTTGCGCGGCACGCCCGCGCGACGCGCACGGCTTAGTAGCGGATGACGGAGCGGATGACCTTGCCATCGTGCATCAGGTCGAACGCGTGGTTGATCTGGTCGAGCGGCAACACCTCGCTGACGAACTCGTCGATCTTGAGACTGCCGTTCATGTAGTTCTCGACGTAGCCCGGCAGCTGCGTGCGGCCCTTGACGCCGCCGAACGCCGAGCCGCGCCAGACGCGGCCGGTCACGAGCTGGAACGGACGCGTCGAGATTTCCTGGCCCGCGCCGGCGACGCCGATGATCGTCGACTCGCCCCAGCCCTTGTGGCAGCACTCGAGCGCCGAGCGCATGACCTTGACGTTGCCGATGCACTCGAACGAGTAATCGACGCCGCCGTCGGTCATGTCGATGATGACCTGCTGAATCGGCGTGTCCTTGAAGTCGGCGGGATTGACGAAGTCGGTCGCGCCCATCGCCTTGGCCATTTCCCACTTGGACGGATTGAGGTCGACCGCGATGATGCGCGACGCCTTGGCCATGACCGCGCCCTGCACGACCGCGAGGCCGATGCCGCCGAGTCCGAACACAGCGACGGTCGAGCCGGGCGTCACCTTGGCCGTGTTGAGCACGGCGCCGATGCCGGTCGTGATGCCGCAGCCGAGCAGGCACACCTTGTCGAGCGGCGCCTTCGGATTGATCTTCGCCAGCGCGATCTCGGGAAGCACGGTGTATTCGGAGAACGTGCTCGTACCCATGTAATGCAGGATCTGCTTGCCGTCTTTCGAGAAGCGCGAGGTGCCGTCCGGCATCAGGCCCTTGCCCTGCGTCACGCGGATCGCCTGGCAGAGATTCGTCTTGCCGGATTTGCAGAACTTGCAGACGCCGCACTCGGGCGTGTAGAGCGGGATCACGTGGTCGCCCGGCTTGACGCTCGTCACGCCCGGTCCGACTTCCTGCACGATGCCGCCGCCTTCATGGCCGAGGATGACCGGGAACAGGCCTTCCGGATCGGCGCCCGACAGCGTGAACGCATCGGTATGGCAGACGCCGGTGGCGACGATCTGCACGAGAACTTCGCCCGCGCGCGGCGCGGCGAGATCGACTTCCTCGATCTCGAGGGGTTTGCCGGCCGCCCATGCGACTGCTGCTCTGGTTTTCATTGCTCGGGATCTCCTCGGAACTTCCATTTATCGCCGACGGGCGCCCGCCGTCTCGTTGCACGGCGTCGCGCGCGTTGCGCTCAAGAGTCGCGCAGCCGTGCGGGAGGTGCCGGTCATGCGCTCGAATGCCTCATTTGGAGGCAATCTGTATGCCATGCAAAAACAAAGCACAAATATCTGTTTTGTCGAAGATTCCTGGCGCCGGGAGGGCCGTTCTCGCACTCGTTTCGGCGCAGCGGTGAAACGGAAATGGAACAGCTGTTCCAGATGGCGACGGAGCGTTCCGGCGCCGCGTCGAGCCGTGCCCCGTCACTGCGGAATCGTGACACCCCACGGGAGCTCGCCGACCGGTATTTCCTTCGTCACCTTGAGCGACGCGGTGTCGATGACGCTGACGCTGTTCGAGCGTCCGTTGGCGACGTAGAGCTTCCTGCCGTCAGGCGTCAGCGCCATGTTCCACGGCCGCTGGCCGACCTTGATCTCGTTCGTGACCTTCATCGTCGCGACGTCGATGACCGCGACGCTGCCGGCGCCGCCGGCGGCGACGTAGACGCGCTTGCCGTCGTGGCTGGCCGTGACGCCGGCCGTGCGCAGCGGCGTCGGGATGCTCGCGATCTTCTTGCGAGACGGGAGATCGATCACGTCGACCGCGTTGGCCGATTCCTGCGCGACGTAGACATGCGTCGTTCCCGGAATGAACGCGGCGCCGCGCGGATGGCCGCTCGTCGCGATCGTGCCGACCGATCTCTTCTGGCCGAGGTCGATCACGTCGAGGTTGTCGCTGCCTTCATTGCTCGTCAGCAGGAGCCTGGTGTCGGGCGCGAACTCGCAGTGCTCGGGGTTCCTGCCCTGCGTCGGGATGCGCGTGGTGATCTGAAACGTCTTCGCGTCGACGAGCAGCACCTTGTGCTGGCCTTCGGCGCAGACCGCGAGGAGGTCGCCCGATGGCGAAAGGCGCACGCCTTCGGCGTCCTCGCCGATGTCGACGCTGTGCTTGACCGCGTCGGTCGCGGGATCGATCGCGAAGAGCTTGTTGTGCTCGGCGTCGACGACGTAGAGGATGTCGCCCTTGACGTCCGAATCGATCGCCTGCAGGCGCTTGCCGAGCGCGCCGCCGCCGGAGAGCGTTTTCGCGACGGTATCGGTCGCGGTGTCGATCACCGAAATCGTGCCGCTTTTCTGATTCGGAACGTACGCGAACGGCGCGGCGGCGGCGGGGAGCGCGATCGCGAGGAGCGCCGCGGCAACGAACGCCGCGAACGGCGGGGACGGGTTTTTCATCGAAGGCATCGACACGGTGGACTCCATTGGTTCGGGTGACGGCGGTTCACCGCGGCGCAGCACGGCAGCCGCCGTCACCGGGCGGCATCTTCCCCGAAACCATGACGTCGCGGCGTTGCCGAAAGCGCAGCAGCTGCGTGGCAAGCGATGCGCGATGCCCCTTATTTCTGCTCGGGCGGCGTGCCGTACTTATAGTGCGGATCGGCGTTCGCGCTGTACTTCGAGCGCACGAACGTCAGGATGCGGAAGAGGTCGTCGCTCGACTTGATCAGCGTGCCGAACGGCGGCATCGGGCCGACCACGTTCTCGCTGCCATGCCGCGAATAGCCCGCCTTCTGCAACTCGTCGGATCCGAGCGTGACGAGACGGAACAGCGTGTCGTCATCGCCGTCGTAGACCCAGACGTCGTTGGTCAGCGGCGGACACATGCCGCCGCCGCCGCCGCCGCCATGGCAGCCGTTGCAGCTGTACGACAGGAACTTCTGCTGGCCGTCGGCGACGATGTCGGCCTGGCTGTCGTTGTACGGATTCTTGATCTGGCCCTTCGGCGTCTGCTTGACGAGATCGGGCGGGGCGATCTTCGTGTAGTCGACTTTCGCGCCGCTCTTCGCGGCGTCGGCCTTGGGCGCATCCGCCGCAGTCGCGGCTCCATGGACGCACAGCGCGGCAGCCAGCGCGAATGCGGCGGCGGCACCGCCACTCGGAACGTTCTTCAGCACAGCAATCTCCTTTGATCAAAATCCGAATTGCGTCGAAATCGAGCCGATTCGTTGAAGCGATTCTCGGCCTTGCGGCTTAAGTATCGATAACCGGCAGTGTAAATTCCGCGCAAAGCCGCCGAGGCTGCTTCGCGCTACGCGCGCGTGCGCTCAGGACTTGCCTCCGGGCTTCGGCGACTTCTCGCGCAGGAGCTTTGCGACGTCGTCGCTGTTGTTCGCCTCGGCGATCTTGAGCGCCGTGCGGCCATCCTCGCTCTTCGCGTTCGGATCGGCGCCGGCCTTGATCAGCATCGTCGCGATGTCCATGCGGTTGCCGGCGGCGGCGATCATGAGCGCGGTAACGCCGCCCGCGTTCTTCGCGTTGACGTTCGCCTTCTTGCCGACCAGCTGCTGGGCCAGGCTCGCCGAGCCCGAGGTCGTCGCCAGCATCAGCGGCGTGTAGGCGCCCTGGCCGACCGGCTGGTCGACGTTGGCACCGGCGTCGATCAGGACCGCGCCCGCCTTCGGCTTGGCGTTCTGCATCGCGACCGCGAGCGGCGTCAGGCCGTTCGCTTCCTTGGTGAGGTCGATCTTCGCGCCGTGCGCGATCAGCAGCCGTGCCAGGTCGGCATCGTCGATCCACGCGGCGTACATCAGCGGCGTCCAGCCGGAGAGATCGGTCGCGTTCGGATCGGCGTTGTGCTCGATGAGGTATTTGGCGATCGGCGTGAAGCCGAAGCGCACGGCGTTGCCGAGCGCGGTGTAGCCGTCGCCGTCGCGGGTCGCCGCATCGGCGCCGTGCTCGACGAGATAGGTCACGCGCTCCAGATCGCCGGCGACGACCGCATTGCCGAGCTCGGCATTCGGATCGGCACCCTCGGCGAGCCATTTCTTGAGATCGGCGAGGCTCGTCGCCGGCTCGTCGTTCGCCGCGGTCTCGGTCGACGGCTGCGCCGGCTTGTACGGCCCGTGCGAGGGCAGGTCGCCGTCGATGATGCATTCGGGGCATTTGACCAGCGGCACGCCGTATTCGACGAGGATCGCGCGGATCTTGTCCTTGCTGTCGCGCATCGCCTTCTCGATCAGCGGCTTTATCTCGGGACGACCCTTCGGCGTCGCCATCGCCATGTCGAACTCGAGCGGGATCGAATCCTCCATCAGGTTCACCGGCTGGATCACCAGCGGCGCCTTCTTGATCGACTTGAAGTAGCCGGCCATCGGTCCCCAGACCGCGGCCATGTCGAGCTTGCCGTCGATGACCTGCTGCACCTGGTACGACGGCTGATCCTCGGGCACGAGATCGCCGTCGTGCGAGAGATACTGGATCACGGTGTTCTGCATGATGCCGTGCTGCGCGAGCGCCTGGCGGATCGCGGATACCTGGTAGACGCCGATCTTGAGATGCTGCAGCTTGGGATCGTCGAAGGTCTTGACGACGACGCCGAGGTCTTCGCGGTACACGAGCACGAACGCCGAGCGGTACAGCGACGCCGTCATCTCGGCGCCGTCGGTGTCGCTCGTCATGTCCATCCACAGGTCGCAGTTGCCCTCGCCGATCGTCGTGCGCATCAGCGCGCGCTCGAACGAGGGACGCCAGTAGTACTGCACCTGCGTGCCGAGCGATTCCGCCATCGCCTCGGCGATCTTGTTCTGGAAGCCTTCGCGCTTGTTGTTGGACAGCGGCATGTTGCCGGGGTCCGCGCAGACGCGAAGCGCGCCGAGCCTGGGCGCCGGGTCGGCAGCGGCTGCGTTGGCCGCGAACGCGGCGAACGTAAGGAAGAGTGCATTGCGAAGCATCGTCTTCATGGCGCGTCTCTCAGTGCGGAAATACGACTTGGACAGCGGAGATGTTGCTGGATTCCGTGCCCGCGCACCATGGGAGCAAATTCCGGCGCTGAACGCGCGTGGACGAGCCTGGCGGAGCGAAAAACGCCCGGCACCAGAGGCGCCGGGCGTTCAGGTCAAACGGACAACAACAACCAATACATCAAGCGATCACCGTCCGCCTTACATCCCGGTGGGCGCGCCCGCGGTCGGGCTGCCCGGATTCGGGCCGCCGATGCGGAACGTGTAGAGCTCGCCGCCCTGCGGAATGTGATTGAGGCCAGCGGCCTTCGTCATCGCGGTTGCGCCGATCGCGCCGAACTTGTCGCCGAGATCGAGGCCGGCGGTCACGGGCAGGCCGATCCAGCCGCCGATGCCCGCGAAGACCGAGATGTATTCCTTGCCGCCGACGGACCACGCGATCGGGTTGCCGATGATGCCGGAGCCGAGCTTGCGCGACCAGACGATCTTGCCGCTATTGCGATCGACCGCGCGGAAGTCGCCGCCGAGCGAGCCGTAGAACACGAGGCCGCCGGCCGTCGTGAGCGTGCCGCCCCAGTTGGGATACTGGTCGGGGATTTCCCACTCGGTCTTGCCGGTCACGACATTGAACTTCTTGATCTTGCCCGTGACGCCCGGTTTTTCCGGATACATGTAGACGTTCGCGAACACGTACACGGTGCCCTGCTGCGTGTGCGAGCGTTCCTGCGGATTCAACTCCATGCACCAGTTGTTGGTCGGCACGTAGAAGTTGGCAGGATCGTTCGGATCGACCGACGCCGGCTGCTGGTCCTTGCCGCCCATCGCGGACGGGCAAGCCTGTACGTTGTTCTGCGGCAGGAGCGGCGAGTGCTCGGCGACCTTGACCGGACGGCCGGTCTTCATGTCGACCTTCTCGGCCCAGTTGACCGTGACGTACTTGTTGGCGCGCAGCAGCGTGCCGTCGGTGCGATCGAGCACATACGCAAAGCCGTTGCGGTCGAAATGGACCAGCGACTTGTGCTTCTTGCCGTCGACGTCGAGGTTGTCGACGAGGATGTTCTCGTTGACGCCGTCATAGTCCCACTGGTCGAACGGGGTCATCTGGTACGCCCACACCGCTTCGCCGGTATCGACGTTGCGCGCGAAGATCGTCATCGACCACTTGTTGTCCCACTGGCCGTTGTTGCACGCCTCGAACGTCTGCGGCTTGGCGCCGCAACGGAACGAAGGCGACCACAGGCCCGGGTTGCCGGTCGAGTAGTACACGAGGTGCAGGTCCGGATCGTACGAATACCAGCCCCACGCCGCGCCGCCGCCGCGCTGCCACTCGTCGCCCGGATACGTCTTGGTGCCGAGGTCTTTGCCGGCCGTGCCGTATTCCGGATGCTTCTTGTTGGTGTTGGCGGTGAAGCAGAGATCCTTGTCGGTGCCGTTCGACTGGCATTCCCACACCTTCTTGCCGTCGGCGAGGGCGTACGCGGTGAAGCGGCCGCGCGCGGCGAACTCGTCGCCACCGAAGCCGATCAGCACCTTGTCGTTCGCGATGATCGGCGCGGGCGTGATCGTTTCGCCCTTGTCCGGATGCGCGTGCTTGACGACCCACACTTCCTTGCCGGTCTTCGCGTCGAGCGCGATGACGTAGCCGTCGAGCGTGCCGAACACGAACTTGCCGTCCGCATACGAGCCGCCGCGGTTGACGGTGTCGCAGCAGGCGCGCGGCACGGCCGATTCATCGCGGCCGCTCGTCTTCAGGTACGACCACACCTGCGTCGGATGGTCGGGATCGGAAATATCGAGCGCCTGGACGATATTGCACTTCGACATCTCGGGGCAACCCGAGATGAAGATCATCATCGGCTTGCCGCCGATGTCGCTGATGACGAGGGGCTGGCCCTCGTGACCGCGCAGCGCTCCGGTCGACTGCGACCACGCGAACTGCAGGTCCTTCACGTTGTCGGCATTGATGCCCTTGAGCGCGCTGTAGCGCTGCAGCATCAGGTTGCCGCCCGGCGCGGCCCACTGGTTGGCGTCCTTGAACCGGGCGTATTGCTCGGTATCGGACGAGGCCATCGCCACGCTGCACGTGCCGAGCAGCGTGGCGGCGATGCAGTACGCCTTGACTCTATGTTTCGCTGTAAGCCAACTCATTTTCGATTCTCCTCCTGCATGGGTCGGTGATGCTTCGCGAAAACGCGAAATAAGCAGCCGGCGAACAGTCATCAGCCATGAGTCCTACGCTTGCGTGGCCATGGGTTCGCGAGATTTTTCTTGAAGCCGAAGTTAGAAAGTCCGCGCATGCCACAGGCGCCGGTCCCCCAGAACACGCGGGATCAGTCTGCGATGCGCCTCTATCTACTGCAGCGCTTGTGCCAAATCGCCGTTAAGGAGAAAAAATCATGGGCATCAAGCGATTGCAAATTGCTGCGCCGCAACGATTTTTTCGGAGTGTTCCACCGGCGGAACACCGCGGGCCCGGCGATTGCACCGGGCATGGGACGAGAGGCGAGGAGAGGCACGAGGCCGCGCAAGCGGCCTCTGCGGCGAAACGCGTTCAGATCGATCGCGCGGCCGACGCAAGCGCCGGCCGCGACGAGCGGGTACCGCGTGGAGCGGATTTCATTCGACGTCGAAGGACTGCAATTCGACCGGCGTCGGGCTCACGGTGATCGTGCCGAACATGCCGGACCCCGCCTGGCCGTGCGCCTCGCAGTGGAAGCCGACCGTGCCCGGATCCGGGAACGTGATCCTCTGCGACCACAGCGCGCCGTTCGGATCGCCGATCGGCGAGGCGCCGCACGCGGTCGAGCAGTGGAAACTCGTCACCGCGCCAGGATCCGACGCGACGTTGTGGAAACCGCCGGTATTCGTGAACGTGACGGTGTCGCCCGCGTTGATGGTCAGGAACTGCGGCGTGAATGTGAGGTTCGGGTTCGCGGTGACCAGATGATCGACCGCGAACGCCGCGGTCGATGCGAGAGCCAGCGATACGGCAATGCCGGCGATGAGGGTGTTGCGTGATGCGAAGCGCATGGTGTCCTCCGTACTCCGATTTGCGGCACGCGGCTTCCCGCCGCGGCACCGTACTTTCGATAAAGCCCCGCGATTAAACGCTGCCGATACGTAACGTGTTGCTGAAGCGCGTCACGCCGGCTTGCGTCTCCGGAGCCGGTAAGCGCAGCGGCCGGTTCGACTCCCTGTCGCACCGTATCGCTGCAGAAACAGCCGGTTGAAGGCGAAAGCGCGCGCGCCACGTGGCGCGCGCGCGATCCGCTTTGTGTCCGGCTGGAGAAAAACGTAGTTCGAGGGCGGCACGAATCACGGTCCTGCCTCGATCCAGGCCGCGACGGCCTTGATCGCCTCCTCGTCGAGCGTCTGCGCAACGGGCGTCATGATCCGGTCGCTGCTCGACGACAGGTGCTTGCGGTCGCGGAAATCCCTGAGGCGCTGCGCCGCGTAGTCCGCGTGCTGGCCGCGGAGCCGCGGATAGGTCCGGTATGCTGCATCGCCGTCGGCCCACGCGTGTCCCTCGCCCTCGGCGCCGTGACAGCCTTGGCACGGCGGCGTGCCGCTCGCGCGATCGCCTTCGCGATAGAGCGCTGCGCCGCGGCTGGACGTCGGCGCTTCGTGCTGGGCCGGTGCCGGCGCGGGCAGCGATGCGAAGTACGCGGCGAGGTCGCGCAGCGTCGCGTCGTCGAGATGCGCGACCTGCGAGGTCATCGGCGATTCCGGCCGCGCTTCGCGCTGGAACTCGACGAGCTGCCAATAAAGATATTCGGCGCGCTGACCCGCAAGGTTCGGGAACATCGATGCCGGCGCGACGCCGCTCGCGCCGTGGCATGCGTTGCAGACAGCCGCCTTCGTCTTGCCGGCGTTCGCATCGCCGACGAGCGGCCCGATGCGGCGCAGGTCGACGAAATCCGCCGAACCCGCGTGTGCGGCCGCCGCGGCGAACAGCGTCGCGAGCGAGGCAATGCGTACGATCGAGCGATGGAAGCGTTGCATGCGCGGCCTCCGCTACAGCTCGACGTTGAAGAAGAGACCGACGAGGTTCGCGCTGTAGCTTTGCGGTCCGCCGTCGACGTAGACGCGATGGTCGATGACCTGGCCCGACGCGAAGCCGAGGTAGTGCCAGTCGTCGACGTGGCCGCGCTCGTAGTAATCGAACACGCGCACCGAGACGCGCCGCGCGATCGGGATGGTGAGCCCGATCGTGAGCCCGTTGACGCGGTAGTTCATCGGCGGGAATGCGGTATCGGTCAGCGTGCCGTCGCTGAAATACGCGAGCGCGACGGGCGATGCGAACGAATAGCCGGTGATGCCGCGCGAATATATGTAGTTCCACGATGCATCGAGCTTCACGCGACCGAGCTGCCGCGCCAGCGTCGCGCCGGCATTGTGGTTCTTCTGCTTGTCGGTCGACCACCAGCGACCGTCGAGCGGATACGTCTGGCCGCCGAGCGTCGGATCGTCGCCGAACTCGAGGTCGTTGACGTTTGCCATGCGCATCTTCGACTGGTCGTATCCGTAATAGACGCTGGCGTTCGTCAGCGGCGATGGCTGCCACGCCCACTGCAGCGCGATGCCGATCGTGTCGTAGCCCTGCCGGCCGAGCACGGCGTCGTAGTCGTTCCAGTCGCCGCGCACCGATGCGGTGAAGGTCATGTCGTCGCGTGCGAGCAGCGTCGCCATCAGATCGACCTTGTTCTCGTCGCGATCCGAGAGATCGTATTTGCGCAGCGCGTCGACCGTGAACGGCAGCGTGCCGCCCGGCGGCGCGACGTAGCCCGGCAGGCTCGGCGAGAACGCAAAAGCATACGGATCGTAGTTGTAGCGATCGCCCGTCTGGCGCAGGTACGTGTAGTTCGCGCGAAACGTCAGCCAGTCGAACCCGCGGTTGACCCAGGTCAGCTTGATGCTGTTATCGTCGACCTCGCTCCGCTCGCGATGGCCCGGCTCGTAGCGGCTGAACGCGTACGTCGCGCCGAGCGTGTCGTGCGCGCCGACCTTCCAGTCCGCGCCGACGTTCGCGTCGATCGTCTGCATGTCGAGCGGAATGCTCATGATCTGCGTGAACGCCGATGCCTGCGTCAGCGGATCGAAGATGCCCGATTCGCCCGGCGCGACGCTGCCCTGCGCGCCGTTTTCGTTGACGTATCCGTATTGGCCGGTGAGCGGGTTGTAGGCGAGATAGGTGCTGCGATAGTCCTCGCGGTCGAAGCGCAGGCCCCCGCGCACCGAAAGATCCGACGTCGGCTGCAGCACGATGCGGCCGTCGAGCAGCGTGGTATCAATGCGCATGTCCGCGCTCCGGCGTGACAGCGCGGCCGGCGTATTCCACTTCGCGCAGTCGAAAAGGTTCGGGTTCTGCGGGCCGAGGCCCGAACCGTCCAAGTCGATGCCGAATACGCCCTGGCAGTTGATCGGCGCGATCAGCGCATCGTCCTGCGACATGCGCCCGCCCGACGCGGTCAGCGAAAGCTCGCCGTTCAACGGGATCTTGCGCGTGAACGTCGCGCGGAGGTCGTTGTAGTCGTTGTCGGGCTCCATCGACATCTGGCCCTGGTAGAGCGGCGCCGCGGTCGCGCCGGGCACGATCGCCGTCAGCGCGAACGGCGATTGGAAGCCGTAGCTGCGGTAGCGGTCGCGATAGAACGAGCCCTCGTAGCCGAAATCCATGCGCCAGACATCGCCGGCATAGCGGAAGCCGCCGTTCAAGTTGATGGTCGAATCGTCGATCGGCTTCGTCGTCTCGAACACGCCGCCGTCGCCCGGGAATGCGTAGTTGAAGAAGAACGTGCCGCCATAGGGGCGCGCGCCCTTGCGCTCTTCGTCGGTGAGGTTCGCGTAGGCCGTCCACTGCGGCGTCAGGAACATCGAGAAGCCGAGGCCCTGCTTGTCGCGCTTGACCGAAAGCGTCCGCTCGGGCGTCGCCGCCGATACCGCGGCCACTTCCGCCGGCGTGCTGCCGCCCGGCGTGAGTCCCGCGGGCAGCGTCAGGTTGTTCGTGCCGACGCCGTTCCAGAGCGGACGCGCGGTGTTCGTCAACGTGTTCGGCATCGCGCGCAGGAACGCTTCGATCTTGTAGCTGCCTGCGCGGCCGAACACGGCCTGGTAGTACGCGTCGTCGTCGCTGATGCGGCTCGCGCGCGCGTTCGCGTACGTGCCGTCGCCGGGACGCTCC
>CALFSF010000242.1 GCA_937917025.1 uncultured Paraburkholderia sp. | reverse complement strand
GATCGAAGACAACCCGACGCTCGCGCACTGGCTCGCGAAGATGCTGGAACACGAGACGTTCGCGCTCGACGCGGTGCAGGACGGCGACGCCGCGGACCAGCTGCTGCGCACGAACCACTACGACGTCGTGCTGCTGGACCTGAACCTGCCGAAGCTCTCGGGCAAGAACGTGCTGCGCCGCCTGCGCCAGCGCGGCGACGCGACGCCGGTGCTGATCCTGACCGCGAGCGGCTCGATCGACGAAAAGGTCGAGCTGCTCGGCGCCGGCGCGGACGACTATCTGGTGAAGCCGTTCGAAGTGCGCGAACTGGTCGCGCGCATCAAGGTGCTGATCCGGCGGCAGACGCCGTCGAAGGCGAGCGAGGTGGTCTGCGGCGATCTCGCGTTCGATATCGATACGCGCCAGTTCCTGCTGCACGGCGCGCCGCTCAACGTGACGCCGCGCGAGCGCACGGTGCTCGAAACGCTGATCCTGCGGCTCGGCAAGACCGTCTCGAAGGCCGCGCTGATGGACGCGATCTTCACGCTCGCCGACGAACCCAGCGAAGACGCGGTCGAAATCTATATCTCGCGGCTGCGCAAGAAGCTCGACGGCAGTTCGGCCGCGATCGTCACGCTACGCGGGCTCGGCTACCTGCTGCGCAAGAAAGAAGATGACCAATAGCCTGCGCAGGCGCCTGCTGTGGTGGCTGCTCGTGCCGCTCGCGCTGTACGTGTTCGTCACCGGCAACGCCGAACACGAGAACGCACGGCGCACGGCGGATCTGGTGCAGGACAACCAGCTGGTTTCGTCGGCGCGGATGATCGCCGGGGACGTGACGTGGGTCGACGGCTATCTGCGCGCCGACGTGCCCCCCGCGGCGCTCGAGGTGTTCGCGTCGCCCTACGGCGACCAGGTGTTCTACAGCGTGAACGTCGAGGGCGGCCGGCTGCTCGCCGGCAATCCGGATTTTCCGCGCGACGGCCGCCGCACCGCCGGCGCCCCCGATTATTACGACGCCGACCTGCACGGCCAGCCGGTGCGCGCTGTCGCCTTCGTCCGGCAAATGTACGACAACGGCGCGACGCGGCGCGTGCTGGTATCGGTCGGCAAGACCGTGCGTTCGCGCGACGCGATGGCACAGCAACTATGGCAGCCGCAGCTCGTGCGGCAGATCGAAATGGTCGTGCTGGCGGTGGCGCTCGTGTGCATCGGCCTCACGTTCGAGCTGCGGCCGCTGATGAAAGTGAAGGACGACGTCGTCGATCGCGATCCGATGCAGCTCGCGCCGATCCGCGTCGAGCGGCTCCATACGGAACTGCGGCCGATCGTCGACGCCATCAACCAATGCATCGCGCGCCTCGGCGTGCAGGTGGCCGCGCAGCGGCGCTTCATCGCGGACGCCGCGCACCAGCTGCGCACGCCGCTCACGCTGCTCGGCACCCAGCTGCAGTTCGCGCGCCAGCACGGCGGCATCGAGCCCGGGCTCGCCGAAGCGCTCGCGGCGATGCACCGCAGCAACCGGTCGATGGTGGGCCTCACCAACAAGCTGCTGCTGCTCGCGCAGGCCGAGGCGGCCGACTACACGCGGCTCGCGAGCGAACCCGCCGACCTGGCCGCGATTGCGAAAGACGTCGCCGAAGATCTCGCGCTCCTCGCGCAGACGCGGGAAATCGACCTGGGGGCTGAACTCGATGGACCGGCGCCGGTGACCGGCCATCCGGGATTGCTGTCGGCGCTGGTCGCGAACCTCGTGGAAAACGCGATCCGCTACACGCAGGCAGGCGGCCATGTGACGGTGGCCGTCCGCACCGACGGCGCGACGGTCACGCTGGTGGTATCGGACAACGGGCCCGGCATTGCGCCCGAAGCGCGCAGCCGGGTATTCGAGCCGTTCTACCGTGCGTCAGCCGATACCGAAGGCACCGGCCTTGGTCTTGCGATCGTCCGCGAGATCGTGCAGGCGCACCGCGGCGAGATCACGCTCGAGCCCGGCGCGGGCGGCCGCGGCGTGACCGCGACCGTGACGCTGGCCGCGGCGCGCAGCCCGGCGCAACCCGAGGCATGACGCCGCGCGCCGGTCCGGACTCAGTTTGACGGCACGGTATCGATGAACGACTGGCGCAGCGACAGCTTCTGGAAGTGCCGGTCGAGATCGGGATACGGCTCGCGCCAGTTCAGCTCGGGCACGCGGAAATCCAGATAGCCGAGCGCACAACCCACCGCGATGTCCGCGAGCGTGTAGTGATTGCCGGTGCACCAGGTCTTGCTGCCGAGCCCACGCGACATCGCCGCCAGACCGTCGTCGATCTTGCGCTGCTGCCGCGCGATCCAGGCTTCGCTGCGATGTTCTTCCGCGCGCTGCGTGTTTTCGAGGCGGATCAGCACGGCGGCGTCGAGCATGCCGTCCGCCAGCGCCTCCCAGCAACGCACCTCGATGCGCTCGCGGCCCGGCTGCGGAATCAGCTTGCCGACCGGCGACAGCGTGTCGACGTACTCGCAGATCACGCGCGAATCGAACACCGCTTCGCCGTCGTCCATCACGAGACACGGCACCTTGCCGAGCGGGTTGAAGGTGTGGATCGTGGTTTCCGGCACCCAGACGTTCTCGAGCACCAGCTGATAGTCGATCTTCTTTTCGGCGAGCACGATCCGCGCCTTGCGGACAAACGGACTGCCGAACGAACCAATGAGTTTCATGACACTGCCCTGTTTGGAATCCGGCGGAAGTATAACGTTGGTTTGCGTCGATCCCGACGCCGCCTGGCGTCTTGTGATGCGCACCGCACGGCGCTGTGGACGGATAGCAACATTGCGCCTCCAGTGCGCCGGGGTCGAGCTGGCCGGATGGCTAACAGAGCGCCCGCGGGCCGGCCTCCGCGGGCATTGGGCGCTACAATCGCACGATGAACCCGCTGACCGAACCCCAGATTGCCGTCGACGTCTACCGCAAGCGCCGCGAACGCGTGCTCGCCGCGCTGCGCGCGAACGGCGGCGGCGTCGCCATCGTGCCCACGGCGCCCGAGGCGCTGAGGAACCGTGACGCCGACTATCCGTACCGGCACGACAGCTATTTCTATTACCTGACGGGTTTCACGGAGCCCGAGGCGCTGCTCGTGCTGGACGCGAGCGCCGGGCCGGACGCACCTGCTTCAATCCTCTTCTGCCGCGCGAAAAACGTCGAGCGCGAAATATGGGAAGGCTTTCGCTTCGGGCCCGAAGGCGCGCGCGAGGCGTTCGGGTTCGATGCGGCCTTCGCCTTCGACGAAATCGACGCACAACTGCCGCGCGTGATCGCGAACAGGCCTGCACTGCATTACGCGCTCGGCGCTTCGGCGGCGCTCGACGGCCAGGTGCGCGGCTGGCTCGAAGCCGTGCGCGCGCAGGGCCGCAGCGGCGTGAGCGCGCCCGCGGCGATTCACGACCTGCTGCCCGTGCTCGACGAAATGCGTCTTTTCAAGGACGCGCACGAACTCGCGATCATGCGTCGCGCCGGCCGGATTTCGGCCGAAGCGCACCGCCGCGCGATGGCCGCCTGCCGGCCGGGCGTGCGCGAGTACGAACTCGAAGCGGAGCTGCTGTACACGTTCCGCAAGCACGGCGCGCAGGCGCCGGCGTACGGCTCGATCGTCGCGGCCGGCGCGAACGCGTGCGTGCTGCACTACCCCGCGGGCAGCGCGATCGCGCAGGAAAACGACCTGATCCTGATCGACGCCGCGTGCGAACTCGACGGCTATGCATCCGACATCACGCGTACGTTTCCCGCCAGCGGAAAGTTCACGCCGGCGCAGCGCGAACTGTATGACATCGTGCTCGCCGCGCAACAGGCGGCGATCGACGCCACACGCCCGGGTGCGACGTTCGACGCGCCGCATCAGGCGGCCTTGCGCGTGCTGTCGCAAGGTCTGCTGGACACGGGCATCCTCGATCGCGGGCTCTTTGCCGGCGTCGACGAAGTCATCGCCGAGCGCGCCTACGCGCCGTTCTACATGCACCGCACCGGTCACTGGCTCGGCATGGACGTGCACGATTGCGGCGACTACCGGGAGCGCGGCGCACCGCCCGACGAATCCGGCGCGCTGCCGTGGCGCATCCTGCAGCCGTCGATGACGCTGACGGTCGAGCCGGGTCTCTACATCCGCGCGTCGGACCAGGTGCCCGAGCGCTACTGGAACATCGGCATCCGCATTGAAGACGACGCGGTCGTCACCGAAACGGGCTGCGAGCTGCTGACGCGCGACGTGCCGGTCAAGGCGGACGAGATCGAGGCGCTGATGCAGGCCGCGCAGGTCGGTGTGGCATAAGACAGGAACGCCGGAATGAATGAAGTCACGCAACCGTCGGCACAATCGACAACGGAATCGCCGTTCGATTTCGACATCGCCATCGTGGGCGCGGGCCCGGTCGGCCTCGCGCTTGCGGGCTGGCTCTCGCGGCGCAGCGCGACACGCGCGCTTTCCGTCGCGCTGATCGACGCGCGCGAGCCCGGCGACGCCGTGTCCGACCCGCGCGCGATCGCGGTGTCGCAAGGCAGCCGGATGATCCTCGAGCCGCTGCGCTGGCCCGGCGACGCCACGACGATCCAGCGGATTCACGTCTCGCAGCGCGGCCACTTCGGCCGTACGGTCATCGATCGCGCCGAACATGACCTGCCAGGGCTCGGCTATGTGCTGCGCTATGGCTCGATCGTGCATGCGCTCACCGAAGCGGTGAGCGAGACGCCGGTGCACTGGTTGCGTTCCACGTCGGCGCTGCCGTCCACGCAGGAGCACGACGGCGTCACGTTGCCGCTCGAAAGCGCGCATGTGAAACGCACGGTGCGCACCCGGATTCTCGTCAACGCCGAAGGCGGCCTCTTTCACGAGCAGAAAAGCAGTAGCGGCGCCTCGCGCGATTACGGGCAGACCGCTCTCGTCGGCACGGTCACGGTGTCGGCGCCGCAGCCGCACGTGGCGTGGGAGCGCTTCACCCCCGGCGGCCCGATTGCGCTGCTGCCGATGGGCGGCGTGCGCGGCGCGGATTACGCGCTCGTCTGGTGCTGTTCGCCGGATGAGGCCGCCCGCCTCGCGCAACTCGACGACGCCGCATTCCTGCACGCGCTCGGCGCCGCGTTCGGCGACCGCATGGGCGCCTTCACGCAGATCAAGGGGCGCGCGTCGTTCCCGCTCGGGCTGAATGCCGTCGACGCGCTCGTCAAGGGCCGCGTCGTCGCGATCGGCAACGCCGCGCAGACGCTGCATCCGGTCGCGGGGCAAGGGCTGAACCTGGGCTTGCGCGACGCGCACGCGCTCGTCGACGCGCTCGCGCAGCACGGCGCCACGCCGCTCGCGCTGGCCGCGTTCGCCGCGCGCCGCGCGCTGGACCGGCGCCTGACGATCGGCGCCACCGACACCCTCGCGCGCCTCTTCACCGTCGACTTCCCGCCGCTCGCCACGCTGCGCGGGCTCGCGCTGACCGCGCTCGAATTCCTGCCGCCGGTCAAAACCGCGCTCGCGCGGCAAATGATGTTCGGCCAGCGCCGCTGAGCGCCGGCGCGGCCGGCCCGCGTCGCGGGCCGCGGGCGCGCGCCGGTCCATGGCGAAGGCGCTTGCATGGAAGATTTAATGGCTGACGTCCCTGGCAAGTCGTCTGTCAGGAACCCGTTAACGGTAAAATAGCCGTTTTCCTACGCACCCTCTCATCGCGCAGATCGGCCACGATCGCGCGAGAACGCTTCCGTTATGCCCATTCTCGGCTCGCACAATCTGCGCAATAACCTGTTCGTCGCCCCGATGGCCGGCGTGACGGACCGGCCGTTCCGCCAGCTGTGCAAGCGGCTGGGCGCGGGCTATGCCGTCTCGGAGATGGTGGCGTCGAACGCGCAGTTGTGGAAAAGCGAGAAAACCATGCGCCGCGCGAACCACGCGGGCGAAGTCGAACCGATCGCCGTGCAGATCGCCGGCGCCGATCCGGAGATGATGGCCGAAGCGGCGCGCTACAACGTCGCGAACGGCGCGCAGATCATCGACATCAACATGGGCTGTCCGGCCAAGAAGGTGTGCAACGTCGCCGCTGGCTCCGCGCTGCTGCAGAACGAACCGCTGGTGCAGCAGATCGTCGAGGCCGTCGTGGGCGCGGTGGGCACCGGCCCCGATGCGGTGCCGGTCACGCTGAAAATCCGCACGGGCTGGAACCGCGACAACCGGAATGCGCTCAACATCGCGCGGCTCGCCGAAAACGCGGGCATCTCGATGCTGACGGTACACGGCCGCACGCGTGCCGACCTGTATCACGGCGACGCCGAATACGAGACCATCGCCGCCGTGAAGGGCGCGGTGCGCATTCCGGTGGTCGCGAACGGCGACATCACCACGCCGCAAAAGGCCCGCGACGTGCTGGCCATGACAGGCGCCGACGCCATCATGATCGGCCGCGCGGCGCAGGGCCGACCGTGGCTCTTCCGTGAGATCGAACATTTCCTGCAGACGGGCGAACTGCTGCCGCCCCCGCGTATCGACGAGATCCAGCAGGTGATGAACGAACACCTCGAAGATCACTACGCGTTCTATGGCGAATTCACCGGGGTGCGCACTGCACGCAAGCATATCGGCTGGTACACTCGCGGCCTTTCTGGCGCCAACGTGTTCCGGCACCGTATGAATACGCTGGACACCACGCGCGAACAACTGCTCGCCGTCAACGAATTTTTCGACGCCCAAAAGGCGGTTTCCGACCGCCTCATCTACGTCGAAGACACTGTCGGCGAGCCGGACAATAACGACCGACTGGCAGCATGAGCAGACACAACATCGAACGATGCGTCCGCGACAGCCTGGACATGTACTTCCAGGATCTCGACGGCTCGAACCCGCACGATATTTACGACATGGTCGTGTCGTGCGTAGAAAAACCGATGCTCGAGGTGGTGCTCGAGCAGGCGGGCGGCAACCAGTCGCTGGCCGCCGAGTATCTCGGCATCAACCGCAATACGCTGCGCAAGAAGCTGCAACAGCACGGTTTGCTGTAGCGGATTTCATCACTTCACGCGCCCCGTCACGTCTCTCCCCGGCTTTCTCATCATGATCAAGCAAGCGCTCATCTCCGTTTCCGACAAGACCGGCATCGTCGATTTCGCCCAATCGCTGTCGGACCTCGGCGTCAGGATCCTGTCGACCGGCGGCACCGCGAAACTGCTCGCGGACGCGGGTCTCGCGGTGACCGAAGTCGCCGATTACACCGGCTTTCCGGAAATGCTCGACGGCCGCGTGAAAACGCTGCATCCGAAGGTTCACGGCGGCATTCTCGCGCGCCGCGACCTGCCGGAACACATGGCCGCGCTCGAGAAACACGACATCCCGACGATCGACCTGCTCGTCGTGAACCTGTACCCGTTCGTGCAGACCGTGTCGAAGGCCGAGTGCTCGCTGGAAGACGCAATCGAGAACATCGACATCGGCGGCCCGACGATGCTGCGCTCGGCCGCGAAGAATCATCGCGACGTGACGGTCGTGGTCGATCCGGCGGATTACGCGGTGGTGCTCGATGAAATGCGCGCAAACGCGAATTCGGTCGGCTACAAGACGAACTTCCGTCTCGCCACCAAGGTGTTCGCGCACACGGCGCAGTACGACGGCGCGATCACGAATTACCTGACGAGCCTCACCGAAGCGTTGCAACATTCGTCGCGCAATACCTATCCGGCGACGTTCAACCTCGCGTTCGACAAGGTGCAGGATCTGCGTTACGGCGAAAATCCGCACCAGAGCGCGGCGTTCTACCGCGACCTCGTGGTGCCGGCGGGCGCGCTCGCGAACTACAACCAGTTGCAGGGCAAGGAACTGTCCTACAACAACATCGCGGATAGCGACGCGGCGTGGGAATGCGTGAAGACGTTCGACGTGCCGGCGTGCGTGATCATCAAGCACGCGAACCCGTGCGGCGTCGCGATCGGCGCGGACGCGAACGAGGCGTACGCGAAGGCGTTCCAGACCGATCCGACGTCGGCGTTCGGCGGCATCATCGCTTTTAACCGCGAAGTCGACGAAACGGCGGCGCAGGCCGTGGCGAAGCAGTTCGTCGAAGTGCTGATCGCGCCGTCGTTCAGCGCGGCTGCGCGCCAGGTGTTCGCCGCGAAGCAGAACGTGCGTCTGCTCGAAATCGCACTCGGCAACGGTCACAACGCGTTCGACCTGAAGCGTGTGGGCGGCGGTCTGCTCGTGCAATCGCTCGATTCGCGCAACGTGCAGCCGCACGAACTGCGCGTCGTCACGAAGCGCCACCCGACGCCGAAGGAAATGGACGATCTGCTCTTCGCATGGCGCGTCGCGAAGTATGTGAAGTCGAATGCGATCGTGTTCTGCGGCAACGGCATGACGCTCGGCGTCGGCGCGGGCCAGATGAGCCGCGTGGATTCGGCGCGCATCGCGAGCATCAAGGCGCAGAACGCCGGCTTGACGCTGACCGGCTCGGCCGTGGCGTCCGACGCGTTCTTCCCGTTCCGCGACGGCCTCGACGTCGTCGTCGCCGCGGGCGCGAGCTGCGTCATCCAGCCGGGCGGCTCGATGCGCGACGACGAAGTGATCGCCGCGGCCGACGAGC
>CALFSF010000241.1 GCA_937917025.1 uncultured Paraburkholderia sp. | reverse complement strand
AGTTCGTGCCACGAAAACGTGACCGCGTATCCGTCGTGAGCGCTTGCGATCATCACCATCCGCTTGAAATCACCCGGTGACTCGCAGCGCAGACCGGCAAGATTGATGAGTTCCCTGAGCAAAACACCGCGATAACGATCGACCGTGCGAATAAACCGGTTGGTCGTGAAGCACCGCAGGTCGAACGTATCGGCAAGCACGCTGGCGCGCGCCCTCAGTTCGTCGACGGAAAACGACATGGGGCGCAATACGGCGCCCGTCAGCGAAATTCCGCCCGGCGCCGCATGCTCCGCAAGCGCCGACGTTGTCGTGATCTGTTCGAATTTCGCCGCGGTATCTGCCGTACCCATCTTCGATCCTCCGCCGGCCATGCCAGCCGGTTCATCGCTATGTCTGTGGGTATATTACGCTGTGACCGGACGCGATTGCACGTCGGATCGCTCGATATGCATCATATCGGCCGGCATATTCCGACCGTTGCGCCTGTTGGCGCAAGGGGAAGGGGAACGTGAAACCGGCCGCCATGGCGACCGCCGGCATATGACAAAAGCAGTTACTGGTCGACGCCGACGATCACGCTCGATGCCTTGAAGATCGCCGCGGCATCCTTGCCGCTGGCGAGCCCGAGACGCTCGACGCTGTCGTTGGTGATGATCGCCGCGATCTGCGCACCGCCGGTTGCCGCGATGATGACCTCGGCATTGACCGCGCCCTTGTTCACGGACGAAACCGTGCCCGCGACGACGTTGCGGGCCGACACCTTGCTGCCGTCGACATCCACCATCACGAGCACCGACGACGCCTTCACGAGCGCGAACGCGGGCTTGCCGGCCGCAAGTCCCAGTGCTGCTGCGCTGCCATGCGTGATGATGGCGACGATATCGAGGCCATCCTGCGTGCGCAGCGCGATTTCGTCGTTGACGGCGCCGGCTTTGACGCTCGTGACCTGACCGGAAAAATGATTACGGGCACTTGTTCGCATGTCTGTCTCCGTGTGAGATTCCGTCGACGCAATCGACGGCGGTCGGCTTGAGAAAGCTGACCCAGTGTACCCGAAGCGCTCCGGTTCAAACCGGCGGCACGCCGTCTTCGACCAGCACCGCGACGGGCATCGCCGCGAGCGCGTCGCGCAGATACAGCAGGCCGGATTCATCGACCTTGGGCGCGCCCGGGCTCAACCAGTCGAAGAGCGCGCGCGAAGCGAGCGCCTCCGGCATCTCGATGGCCGTGTCGCCCCATCGTTCGGACGCGACGAGCGGCATGTCGGTGCCCGGATCGAGCAGCGTCGCGGCGAGACGCGTGGCAATGACGACGCCGTACGCGCTGCCATAGCGCCGCGCGAACGCGATGACGTGCGCCGCCTGGCTGCCGCGAACCCGCAGCGGCAGATACACGCCCTGATCGGGGAGCGCCGGCAGATGCGCGCGCAGCGCGAGCATCCGCTGCACGACACCGAGCTTCACGCGGCCGTCGCGCCAGTTCGCGAGCTGCGCGGACGGCGGCGTCGCGACGAGCCACGCGTGCCGCTGTGCGAAATCGACGGGACGCCGGTTGTCGGGATCGACGAGACTGAAGTCCCACAATTCCGTACCCTGATACAGATCCGGCACGCCAGGCGACGCGAGACGCAGCACCGCCTGTTGCAGGCTGTTGATCACGCCGGCCGCGTTGATCCGCTCGACGAAAGCATGCAGTTCGCGCAGAAAACCGTCGCGCCGCCGCGGCGCGAGCACGTCGAAGAGAAAATCGCGGCAGGCGTTTTCATATGCTTCGTCGGGCGCGAGCCAGTTCGTGCGCAGCTTCGCTTCGCGCAAGGCCTTCAACTGCCATTGCGCCACGCGTTCGGCCAGCGCCCTGACGCCCGCCTCATCGTCGGGTTGGAGTTCGGGCGGCCAGCAGCCGACGAGCGTCTGATACAGCATCGCCTCCGCGTCGGGGCCCGGCGCCCAGAGGTGTTCGCTGACCGCCGCATCGCCGGTATCCGGCGCGTCGCGCGCAACGGGATCGTGACCGCCCGCTTCGCGACGATGCGGCGCGTTCAGGGTCGACCAGCCGCGCAGCGTCGCGCCCCATTCCTGCGGAATTTCGCTCAGCACGGCGAGACGGGCACGCACGTCCTCGCCGCGTTTGTGATCGTGCGTCGCGGTGGCGAGCATCGCGTGCGGAAAGCGTCGCGCGCGTTCCAGACTGGCCGCGTGAAACTGCTCGACGGTCAGCGCGAATTCGCCCGGATCGGCACCCACTTCGTTGCGGGACAACAGGCGTCCGTAGCGGTAGCACGCGGTATCTTCGATTGCCTTGGCCGCGACCGGCGCGGTGAGCTGCGAAAAAACCGTTTGCGCGGTGCGCCGCGACGATCCTGGATGACCAGACGCATTGCCGCTCGCGTCGTCGGCCTGCTGCGCGCCGCCGAGCCATTCGCCGATGCGCTCCAGCACGCCGTGATCGCCACGCGCGAGCGTCTGCCTCGCTGCATCGAACGCGTGATTGAAGTAACGGTTGTCCACCTCGCTGCGTATGCTGTTTTGCGGATAGATGCGATACACCGAAAAATGCACGACCAGTTCCGTCAGTGCGCGACGGATCGCGGTGAACGTGAAATCGCGCGTCGAAAGCTGGTCGCGTGCGATGCGATGCAGCGCGCGCGCCGCGCGATCCAGTTCCGCCGCGAGCGTCCCGGTCACGATCTTGCGGCGCGCGACCAGCGCCTCGTCCGCGAACGACGCACTGCGGCCCGTGAGTTCCGCCCACAAGGTGGCGAGCGGCGCGGCGCCTTGCGGATCGTGCAGCAACGCGCCGACGTCGTTCATGAAGTCGTAGCCGGTCGTGCCATCGACGGGCCAGTCGTCGCGCAGCGGCTCGCCGCGCGCGAGAATTTTCTCGACGACGAAATACGGGTTGCCCTCACGCAGTTCGTTGAGCCGCTGGCGCAGCCGCTGGCAATACTCGCGCGGCTCGGCGAGCCCGTCGACGTGATCGATTCGCACGCCGTCCACGACGCCTTCCGCGTACAGCCGGAAAATCAGCGCATGCACCGCGTCGAACACCTCCGGGCGCTCGACGCGCACGCCCGCGAGCGTGCCGATGTCGAAAAAGCGCCGCCAGTTGACCTCGTCGGCAGCGGTACGCCACCACGCGAGACGATAGTGCTGCCGTTCGAGCAGCCGGTGCAGCCGCTCGCGCGTCACCGGAGCGCCCGCATCGAATGTTTCGAGCGCGGCTTCGATTCCCGCCAGCCCGTTTTGCGCGACGTACGTGCGCAGCGCTTCGATGCCATCGGCGGCGCGAGGCTGGTCGGCGGGCTGCGTGGTGACGCCGTCGAAGCGCTCCGCAAGCGCGCTCAGATCGGCGCGGTCGGCGGCCTTCAGGATGCCCGCGTATTCGATCGGGCAAACCGGAAACACGTGGTCGTGATATGCAACGTAAAAGCGGCCCGTATCGGCGGCGAAGCGCAACGCGATGTGGCCCGCCGCGAGTTCGTCGCCGTACGTGGCGCCGAGGCGCGGCAACAGCACCTTGCCGCGCAACGCCGGATCGGGCGAATGCCAGTCGACGTCGAAATGCCGCGCGTACGCGCTGTGCCGTCCCCATTCGAGAATGTCCTGCCACCACGCGTTGCCCGAGCCGCCGACGCCCATGTGATTCGGCACGACGTCGACGATGAGCCCCATGCCGTGCGCGTGCAGCCTGTCGACGAGACGCCTGAGCGCGGCCTCGCCGCCGAGTTCCGCGCTGACCTGCGTGTAGTCGATCGTATCGTAGCCGTGCATCGAGCCGGGCTCGGCGGTGGTGACCGGTGAAGCGTACAGATGGCTGATACCCAAGGCAGCGAAGTATTCGACGTGCGCGAGCGCATCGTCGAACGTGAAGCCGCGATGGAACTGCAGTCTGAGCGTGGAGCGTGGAACAGTCATGGCGTGTCAGACGGTGAGGAAGCAGAAGAAGGAGCCGGCGTGGAGGCGGCGCGTTTCGCGGCGACCGCGCGCAATCGCTCGCGGAACGCCGCGTCCCTGAACAGTTCATCGACCGGCAGCGGGAGACGGCGGCGCCAGTTCGGATGTTCGTCGATCGAGCCGGGCAGGTTGGGCTGATCCGCAAGCGCAAGCAGATCCTCGAGCGGACACGTGACGAGCATCGCGGGCGTCATCGCGACGAAGGCCCGGGCCTCGTCGACGGGCGGACGGTCGAGCGGCGGCGCGGGCGCATCGTGCGACGCGACGCCCGCGGCCTGAAAGGCGCGCCACAACGCCGCGCGATCGCTCGCGCGTTCCGCATGCGCAAGCGCGACCGGATCGCGGCCGTCGGCACGCGCGGAGGTCTGGCCGATGCGGTTGCGCCAGTCGATATCCGCGCCGAGCCACCAGCCGGCCACCGTCGGCAGATCGTGTGTCGTGGTGGTGGACACCGCGTCGCGGTCCCACTGTTGCGGCGCCTTGAAACCCTGGCCCCAGCCGGCGTGTTCGAACCACAGCACGCGAATGCCCGACAACCCGTGTTCCGTGAGGCGTTCACGAAATCCCGGCGGCACGGTGCCGAGATCTTCGCCAATCACGATCGAACGATGACGCCACGATTCGAGCGCGATGAGCCGCAGCATGTCGTCGAGCGGATAGCGCAGATACGCGCCGTTCGCGGCTTTCTCACCCTCGGGCACGAGCCACAGCCGCCGCAGGCCGAGGATGTGATCGATGCGCACGCCGCCCGCGTGCGCGAACGCGGCGCGCAGCATGTCGATGAACGCGGCGAAGCCCTGCGTGCGCATCGCACGCGGTGAAAACGTGGTGAGGCCCCATCCCTGGCCCGCCTGGTTGAACAGATCGGGCGGCGCGCCGACCGACACGCCCGTCAGCATTTCATCGCGATACGACCACGCATGACTGCCCGCGCTGTCACACCCAACCGCGAGATCCGCGATCAATCCGACGGCCATGCCGGCGTCGCGGGCGGCGTGCTGCGCGTGCGAAAGCCCCTTCGCGGCGAGCCATTGCAGGAACAGATGAAACTCGACTTCGTGACGATGGGCCTGCGCGAACGCTTCGACGTCTTCACTGCGCGGATCGCGCAGGTTCTCCGGCCAGTTGCGCCAGTGGCCGTTGCCGTCCGGCGCGGCCAGCTGCGCGGCCTGCAACGCCTCGAAGCGCGCGTGATCTTCGAGCGCGCGGCCGCCGCGTGCGCAGAAGCCGTGGAATTCGAGCGCACGCGGCGCGTCCTGCGCACGTTCGTGCAGGCAGAACTGCTCGAAGAGCGCGCGCAACACCTTGAGCTTCAGAATGGCCGCGGCCGGCCACTCGACGAGCGGCAACGCCTCGAGCTGCGACCCTGCGTCACCGGCGTCGATCTGCGCGAGCGCCGCGCGTGCCGCTTGCGCGCCGAATACCGCGGCGGGATCGATATGCAGCACGTTCAGCCACAGGCGCGACGACGGCGCATAAGGACTGAACCGTTCCGGCTCGGCGCTGAACATCGCGTGCGTCGGGCTGACCGCAAGGGCGTGCGCGCCATGTTTCGCGCTTTCGATGGCGAGCGCGGCGAGCGCCGAATAATCGCCGATGCCGCCGTCGCCCGCGCGGCGCAGCCCGTATAGCTGCGCGGCCACGCCCCACAGCGGCGGCGCGCTCGACGCATCGTCGTGCAGCGTGCGCCACGCGTCGGCGATGGTGTAGCAGCGCGACGGCGCGACGGCGAGCGTCATGCGCTGCTCGTTGATCACGAGCGTGTGATAGCCCACTTCGCCGATCGGCGAAAGCAGCGCGGCTTCGCCCTTGGGCGCCGTGAAGCGGCCATCGATGATCGCGCCGCTTTCAAGCTCGACGCGATAGCGGCTGCCGGATTTCACCGCGGCGGCGGGCAGCGCGATGCCGCGTTCGCATTCGGCGGTCATCAGGGGCGGCAGCTTGCGTCCTGCCGTTTCGGCGTCCAGCGCGGCTGCGCTTTGTCTGAGTTGCGAAGCGTTGTCGCACGGCAGGCCCATGCGTCTTAGCAGCACGGCGAGCGTGCTGTCGGGCACGCGTTGCGTCTCGCCTTGCGCGTTGCTCCATTCGACTTCGAAACCTGCGCGCGCGGCGAGGCTTTCGAGGGTTTCGGTGGCGCGTCGGGTGGTATTCACGCGTGCGGCTCCGGTTCTGCGACTTTGCGTGCGTCGTGGCCGACCGCGTAGTGGCTGACGTCGCCCGTCAGCCACGCGACGAAAGAAAACGGCGGCAGCTTGTTCTGCACGATCGCGTCCCGCATGCGCGCCGGTGTTTCGAGAATCACCTTGCCCGCGGGGATTTCCGCGAACGGCACCGCTTCGTCCGAGAGATTGAGTGCGACGGACAACGTCTCGCCGTCGCCGAGTCGCCAGCTCGCCACGAGCGCGTTCGCGTCGTCGCCGTTCGGCGCGCGCAGCACGTGCGCGCCGCGCGCCTTCGCATGGCGCAAGCGCGGCGAGATGAGTTTCGCGCGCACGGTCAGCGCCGATTTATAGAAGTGCATCCAGTCGACCCGTACGTCGCCGCCCGCTTCGTGCGGGGTCGACGTCGATGGCAAAGGCGGTGGTGACGACGATGCGAACGTCCGCACGTCGTTCGGGTCGGGAATCCGCGCGCGACGCTTTTCGTCCTTGAATGCGGAGAATTGCGCGAATTCACGGCGGCGCCCTTCGCGCACGGCATCCGCGAGGTCACCGGTGTAATCGGTGAAGAAGAAAAACGGCTGTTCGGAGCCGGTCTCCTCATCCATGAAGAGCAGCGGAATCTGCGGTGACAGCAGCAACAGTGCGGTTGCCGCCCGCAGGGCGTCGGGCCCGCACAGCGAACGCAGACGCTCGCCCATCGCGCGATTGCCGACCTGATCGTGGTTTTGCAGAAACATGACGAACGACGTGGGCGGCAGATGCCCGCTCGGTTCGCCGCGCGGCTGGTTCCCGTGTATCGGCGAAGGCTCGCCCTGATAGCCGAAACCTTCGCCGAGTATGCGCGCGAGGCGCCGGATCGGCTGGTCGACGTACGCCTGATAGTAGCCTTCGTGCTCGCCTGTCAGCAGCACGTGCAGCGTGTTGTGCGCGTCGTCGTTCCATTGCGCATCGAAATGCGTGTCGAGGAGCGTGGCCGTGTTGCGCTCGTTTTCCAGCACGAGATGGACGTGTCTTCCGTGCTGAACGTGCGCGCGGACGTGATCCGGGAATTCGCGCAGCCACGCGTCGTTGTCGATCGCGTGGACCGCATCGAGACGCAGACCGTCGAAGCGATACTCGTCGATCCAGTAGCGCGCGTTATCGCAGAAGAACTCGTCTACTTCGATGCGCCCGAAATCGATGGCCGGGCCCCACGGCGTGTGCGTGTTCTCGCGAAAGAACGGCTTCGCGTATTGATGCAGATAGTTGCCGTCAGGGCCAAAGTGGTTGTACACCACGTCGAGGAACACCTGGAGCCCGAGACCATGCGCGTGATCGATGAGCGCCTTCAGGTCTTCCGGGCGCCCGTAGCTGGAATCGGGCGCGTAGGGCAGCACGCCGTCGTACCCCCAGTTGCGCGCGCCGGGGAAGTCGTTGAGCGGCATCAGTTCGATCGCGGTCACGCCGAGGTCGGCGAGCGCGGGCAGACGCGCCATCACGCCGCTGTAGCCGCCGAGCGCGCCGACGTGCAGTTCGTACAGCACGGTCTCTTCCCACGGCCGGCCGTGCCAGTTCGTGTGCCGCCACGTGTACGCGCGCGGATCGATCACTTCGCTCGGCCCGTGCACGTCCCGCGGCTGGAAGCGCGACGCGGGATCGGGCACCGTCAGCCCGCCGTCGAGACGATAGCGATAGAGCGTGCCCGCATCGCACGCGACTTCCGCCTCGAACCAGCCGTTGCCGGTGGCTGTCATCGCCACGGATGCTTTCGGCGCACCGCCCTCGATTTCGACGCTCACCGCTTCGCACGAAGGCGCCCAGAAGCGAAAGCGCGTGCGCGGCCCGGTGCTCTGCGCGCCGCGCAGTTGCGCGCCGAACGGCAGGCAGTACGCGTGTTGGCGCTTGTGCGGATCAATCGGACTTTCAGACATGATTCGTCACCTTTCGGTTTTGACGCCGCCCGTCGCGGATGTCCCGGCCAGCGGGACATCCGCGACAGCGCGCGACGCATGCGGCGCGGCTCATTCGTGTTCCGGCGTGCCGCCCGGATCGGGCGGCAGCGCGGTCAAAAGGCGCGGTCCGTACTGTGCGCCTGCACGCCAGCCCGCCTGCCAGTCCGCGTCGCCGACCGGCAGCGCGCCGACCACGACGAGCGCGTGCGCCGCGACTTCGAGCGTGGGGGTGGCAAGCGGATACGGCGGCGCTTCGGGACGGGCCGTATCGAGCAGCACATTCCATTCCAGATGCGGCGGAGGCGGCGCAAACATCAGCGCCTCCGACGACGCGTTCAACATCATCAACAATACTTCCGTTTGACCATTGAGATCGGCCCCGGCGCGGCGCAGGGTCAGCGCGCGTCCTTCGGGGTCCTGCCATGCTTCGATCGTCAAAGGCTCGCCGCGTTCATCGAACCAGCCGACATCGTAAAGGCCCGGCAGCACTTCGTGACCGCCGAACAGGAAGCGCGTTTCGCGCAGTAGCGGATGCGCCTTGCGCAGCGCGATCACGCGTGAGACGAATTCTGTCATCCGCGCGCCGTTCGGGAGTGCCGCACGTTCCCAGTCGAGCCAGGAAATCTCGTTATCCTGACAGTATGCGTTGTTGTTGCCCTCCTGCGTGCGGCCGAATTCGTCGCCGCCCAGAAAGAGCGGCGTGCCGAGCGCCACGAACAGCGTCGCGACCATCGAGCGCGCCACGCGCGCGCGCGTTTCGAGGATCGCCGGGTCGTCGGTGGGTCCTTCGATGCCCCAGTTCCGGCTGCAGTTCTCGTTGTGGCCGTCGTTGTTGTCTTCGGTATTGGCCTCGTTGTGCTTGTGCTCGTAGGCGGTGAGATCGGCGAGCGTGAAGCCGTCGTGCGAAGCCACGAAGTTCACCGACGCCCACGGCTTCCTGCCGCGCCGGTTGAAGAGGTCGGCCGATCCTGTCAGACGCGCGGCCAGATCGGGGCGAAGTCCTGCGTCGCCGCGCCAGAACCGGCGAACGGTGTCGCGAAAGCGGTCGTTCCACTCGCTGAATCCGGGCGGATGATTGCCGAGCTGATAGCCGCCCGGGCCGATATCCCACGGCTCGGAAATGAGCTTGCGCTGCGAGAGCACGGGGTCCTGGCGGATCGCGTCGAAGAAACCCGAGCCGGGATCGAATCCGGAATATTCGCGCCCGAGCGTCACGCCGAGATCGAAACGAAAGCCGTCGATATTGAACGCGGTCGACCAGTAGCGCAGCGAATCCATCACCATCTGCAGCACGCGCGGATGCTGGATGTTCAGCGTGTTGCCGCAGCCGGTGTCGTTGATGTGATGCCGCTCGTCGCCGGGAATCAGCCGGTAGTAGCTTGCGTTGTCGAGGCCGCGCCACGAAACGGTCGGCCCCTGTTCGTTGCCTTCGCAGGTGTGGTTGTAGACCACGTCGAGAATGACCTCGATGCCGGCCGCGTGCAGCTGGCGCACGGCGATGCGCATTTCGTCGAGCCGGTGCGTCGCCAGATACGAAGGCTCGGGTGCGAAAAACGCGGCGGTGTTGTAGCCCCAGTAGTTGTGCAGGCCGCGGCTTACCAGGAACCGGTCGTTCAGAAACGCGTGCACCGGCAGCAATTCCACCGCGGTCACGCCGAGCCTGAGCAGATGGTCGATGAAGTGGGGCGACGCGAGCGCGGCGAACGTGCCGCGTTCGTGCCGGCGCAGGTCGGGCCGCATCATCGACGCGCCGCGCAGATGCGTTTCGTAGATCACCGTCTCGCCCCACGGCACGTTCGGACGCGCATCGTGCGACCAGTCGAACACCTCGTCGATCACGACGCACTTCGGCATCGCGGGCGCCGAATCGCGGCGGTCGATCGACAGATCGAGCCGGTTCGAATGCACGCGATATCCGAAGAGCGCGTCGGACCAGCGGAACTGGCCGACGAGCTTGCGCGCGTACGGATCGAGCAGCAGCTTGTGCGGATTGAAGCGATGGCCTTCCTGCGGCTGGTAGGGACCGTCCGCGCGAAAGCCGTAGACGGTGCCCGGATGCGCGCCTGGCAGATAGCCGTGCCAGACTTCGTCGGTGCATTCGGGCATGTCGAAGCGCGCCAGCTCCTTGCGGCCGGTCGGGTCGAACAGGCACAACTGAATGCGCTGCGCGTTCGCGGAGAACACGGCGAAGTTCACACCGAGGCCATCCCAACTGGCCCCGAGCGGCCAGGAAGAACCCGGCAACAGCCGGTCGGGTAACGCATGCGACATGATTCCCGTTCCTTGTTCTGATTTATGCGCTATCGGGAACTACAACCTCCAGCCGGGCGCGCATGAGCGCGTCGACTGTGTGTTACTTCGTGTGCGCGCGGTCCTCTCACAAGGCGTCAAGCAACGCGTTCAGTCCGCGCGCAGGACGATGGTCGCAAGCGACGGCAGCACGAGCGAGGCCGATTGCGGTTTGCCGTGACTCGCCACGTCCTCGGTGTGGATCAGCCCGCCGTTGCCGACGTTCGAGCCGCCATAAACGCCTGCATCCATGTTGAGCACCTCGCTCCAGCGCCCGCCGCGCGGCATGCCGACACGGTAGCCGAGACGCGGTACCGGCGTGAAGTTGCACACGGCGACGACTTCGCGGCCGGCGCCGTCCACGCGTCTGAATGCGAACACGCTGTTCCCGCTGTCGTCGCCGATGAGCCACTCGAAGCCGCCCGGCTCGCTGTCGAGCACATGGAGCGCAGGCTCGCTGTCATACAGGTGGTTCAGGTCGCGCACCAGCATCTGCGTGCCGTGATGCAACGGATCGTCGAGCAGATGCCAGTGCGGCGACTGGTCGTGATTGAACTCCGCGAGCTGCCCGAATTCGCCGCCCATGAAGAGCAGCTTCTTGCCCGGATGCGTCCACATGAACGCGAGGTACGCGCGCAGGTTCGCGAATTTCTGCCAGCGGTCGCCGGGCATCTTGCCGAGCAGCGAGCCCTTGCCGTGCACCACCTCATCGTGCGAAAGCGGCAACACGAAGCGTTCCGAATACGCGTAGACCATCCCGAACGTCATGTTGTGATGGTGATAGCGGCGATACACCGGGTCTTCGTGCATGTAGTGCAGCGTGTCGTGCATCCAGCCCATGTTCCACTTGAAGTCGAAACCGAGGCCGCCCTGATCGAGCGGCGCCGTGACGCCCGGCCACGCCGTCGATTCCTCGGCGATCGTGATCGCGCCGTGTACGTCGGGCATGTGCCTGACTTCGTGATTCAGCCGCTTCAGGAACGCGATCGACTCGAGATTTTCGCGCCCTCCGTGGACGTTCGGCACCCATTTGCCGGCCGCGCGCGAATAGTCGCGATAGAGCATCGAGGCAACCGCGTCCACGCGCAGGCCGTCGACGTGATAGCGCTTGAGCCACGCGAGCCCGGACGCGACGAGGAACGCGCTCACCTCGTTGCGGCCGAGGTTGTAGATCATCGTGTTCCAGTCCTGGTGATAGCCCTCGCGCGGATCGGCGTGCTCGTAGAGCGGCGTGCCGTCGAATTCGATCAGGCCGTGCGCGTCGTTCGGAAAGTGCGCGGGCACCCAGTCGAGAATGATCCCGAGGCCCGCCTCGTGCGCACGGTTCACGAACGCGGCGAATTCCTCGGGCTTGCCAAAGCGCGCGGACGGCGCGAACTGGGCGAGCGGCTGATATCCCCACGACCCGCCGAACGGATGCTCCGCCACCGGCATGAACTCCAGGTGCGTGAAGCCCATGCTCTTCGCGTATGGGATCAGGCGCTCGCCCATCTCCGTCCAGCTCAGGCCGCGATGACCTTCCTCGGCGATGCGCAGCCACGATTCGGCGTGGACCTCGTAGATCGAGACCGGCGACTTCGCGGTCTGCCGGCCGCCGCGCGAGTGCATCCACGCGTGGTCGGTCCACGGAAACTGCTCGACCTCGTCGACGTGCGCGACCACCGAGCCCGTCGCGGGCGGCCGCTCGGTCTGCATCGCGCACGGGTCCGCCTTGAGCGGCAACGGATGGCCGTCACGCGTCAGCATTTCGTACTTGTAGCGCGCACCGGCGGCGACGCGCGGCACGAACAGCTCCCACACGCCTGCCTGATGACGCAGGCGCATCGGATGACGGCGGCCGTCCCACGCGTTGAAATCGCCGACCACGGAAACACGTCGCGCGTTCGGCGCCCACACGGCGAAACGTACGCCGGGCACGCCGTCGATCGTCACGGGACGCGAGCCGAGACATTCGAGCACCGCATACGGATCGCCCTGCGAGAGACGCGTGAGCGCTTCGTCGGACAGCACGTTGCCGAACGAGTACGTATCCTCGATTTCCTGCGGCGTGCCGTGCCAGTCGATGCGCAAACGATAGGGCACCGCTTCCTGGACGTGCCCGATAAAGAGGCCGTGACGAATGTGCGTGAGTGCACCGAGCGCACGGCCGTCGTCGCGCGCGACGATCGTGACGCCCGCCGCGTTGGGCAGCAACACGCGCACGACCGGGCCGGCATCGGTCTGATGCAGCCCGAGCTGCGAGAACGGGTCCGGGTGGCGCGCTTCGACCAGCGCGTCGATATCGAGCGGATTCAGTCCGCCGGTGAGATCGCGATCATTCATGGTCACCCCCGCCTTCCGGGTTCGGTGCAGCGGGATCGTGCGGCGGCGTGCCGGTATCGCCGAGCATGCGGCTCGCGAGCGCCGCGAGTCCGCGCACCGGCAGACCTAGCCACGTCGGCCGGTTGGCGGCCTCGTAGCGGATCTCGTAGGCGGCCTTCTCGATCAGGAACAGGTCGAGCAGTGCTTCCTCGAACGCCGGTTCGACGAGCGGTTGCGGCGCCGCCTCGATGGCGTGGCGATACTCGTCGAGGAACGCCTGCGTGGCAAACCCCCGGAAGCGGTCGAAGAGGGCGCGCTTGCGGTCGGCGGTTTGCTGCGGCGCGTTTTCCATCGTCGATTGCGCGGCCGCGCTCGCATACGACAGCGATCGCATCAGACCCGCGACGTCGCGCAGCGGGCTCGACTTCATGCGCCGTTCTTCGAGCGTGCGTGCCGGTTCGCCTTCGAAGTCGATCAGGAACGCGTCGCCCTGCGCGACCAGCACCTGGCCCAGGTGGAAGTCGCCGTGAATGCGGGTGCGCAGTGCCTTCGCGTCGGCCGGCACAAGCTTCGATACGGCTTCGATGAGCGCCGCGCGCCGGTCGAGCAGGCTCTTCGCGAGCTCGCGCGTGTCGTCGACGAGCTGATCGACGCGCTCCGCGAGCATGTCGAGCGAGGCCGCGAGCAGCGACTGCGTGCCGTCGATCCACGCCCGCACCTGCTCCGGCGATGCGGTTTCGGGCGCGAACGCGTCGTCGTCCGATGGCGACGCGAGCGCGACGTGCAACTCGCCCAGCCGCCTGCCGATCACGCCTGCGAACGAACGGTAGCCGTCGATCGCTTCTTCTTCGTTGGCGCGGTCGGGTGACGGTTCGATGCCGTCGGTGGTGAACGCGAGGTCGTCCACCACGCGGCGCAGGTAGTCGAGCGCCCAGTTCCACGCGTCACCCTGGTTGTCGACGAAGCCTTGCAGGATCGCAAGCGTGTGCGGCACGCCGGCAGGATCGACGCGCACGACTTCCCCGAACAGCGGCGCGGTGTTCGGGTAGCCGATCTTCGTCAGATAGCGGCTCATTTCCGCTTCCGGATGAATGCCGTCGACGAGCCGCCGCACGAGCTTCAGCACGATCGCATCGGCGATCACGAGCGAGCTGTTGCTCTGCTCGGCCGCGAGCCAGCGGATTTCGGGGCGCTCGCCCAGTTCGAGTGCGTCGAACCGGTCGGTTGGAATGAAGCAGATCTCGCTCTTCTGCACGGTCGGAATCACCGCGCGCTCGCGCAGCTTGCGCAGCACGCCGTGCGCGAATTGCGGCAGTGAAAACGCGTCCGTCAGATGCCCGATGTTGCGCACGCGCCGCACGCGCGCAAGCGCGAGCTGCATGAAGAGCGGCGTGGTCGTGTCGCTGCCCCACGTGATCGCGAGCGGCACGACGTAGCGTTCCGTGTGGCCGCCGACGTCCGCTTCGATTTCGGTGAACGCAAAGCCCGCATCGGGAATCGTCGTCAGCGCGGCGAGGCGCACGGCCTGCAGCTTCTGGTCTTTCGACGCAAACCAGCGCCGGCGTGTGAGCCACGAAGGCAGCACTTCCGATTCGAGCAGGCGCACGTTCTCCGGCGTCGGGCCGAGCTGGCCCTCGCGGATCACGATCGTGACGAATTCGGGCAGCGGCTCGGAATGCGCCTGGCTCCACGTCGGACGCTGTCCGCCCGGGCACAGCAGGAACCACAGGAAGCCGTATGGCGGGAACGTCAGCAGATACGTCAGTTGCCCGATCGCCGGGAAGACGGAATCGGCGGTCATTTCGATCGGCACCGCGCCGGCGAATTCGGACAGGTCCAGTTCGACCGCCTGCGGCGCACGCGAAAGATTGGCGACGCAGAGAATCGTCGGCTCATCCGGAACCTCGCGCAGATACGCGAGGATCTTGCGGTTGTCAGGCCTCAGAAAGCGGATCGTGCCGCGCCCGAACGCGCGCTTCGCGCGCCGGGTGGCGAGCATGCGGCGCGTCCAGTTCAGCAGCGAATGGGGATCGCGGCTCTGCGATTCGACGTTGACCGCGTCGTAGCCGTAGAGCGATCCCATCACGGGCGGCAGCACGAGCTGTTCGGGATCGGCGCGCGAAAAACCGCCGTTACGGTCGGACGACCATTGCATCGGTGTGCGCACACCGTCGCGATCGCCGAGATGAATGTTGTCGCCCATGCCGAGTTCGTCGCCGTAATAGATGACCGGGGTGCCCGGCATCGAGAGCAGCAGCGAATTGATCAGTTCGATGCGCCTGCGGTCGCGCTCCATCAGCGGCGCGAGCCGGCGGCGAATGCCGAGGTTCAGGCGCGCGCGGCGGTCGCTCGCGTAGGTGTTCCACAGATAGTCGCGCTCGGAATCGGTGACCATCTCCAGCGTGAGTTCGTCGTGGTTGCGCAGGAAAATCGCCCACTGGTTCGTCTCGCCGAGGTCCGGCGTCTGCCGCATGATGTCGGTGATCGGAAAGCGGTCCTCGCTCGCAATCGACATATAGATGCGCGGCATCAGCGGGAAGTGGAACGCCATGTGGCATTCGTCTTCGTTGCCGAAGTATTCCTGCACGTCCTCGGGCCATT
>CALFSF010000240.1 GCA_937917025.1 uncultured Paraburkholderia sp. | reverse complement strand
GCCGAAGCACCGGCTGGTGCGACCTGCTCGACCTGCCGTTCGAGGCGCAGAGCGTCGATCTGATCGTGATGCCGCATACGCTCGAATTCACGAGCGACCCGCATCGTCTGCTGCGCGAAGCCGAGCGCGTGCTGATGCCGGAAGGCCAGTTGATCATTCTGGGCTTCAATTCGCTGTCGCTGTGGGGCGCGCGGCAATCGCTCGGCAAGGTCACGGGCCGGCCGTTCGTGCCCGCGCAGCATGACCTGATCGCGTTCACGCGCCTGAAGGACTGGATCAAGCTGTTAGGCTTCGACCTTGAACGCGGACGCTTCGGCTGCTATCGTCCGCCGCTCGCGAGCGATCAATGGCTCGCGCGCTATGCCTTCATGGAGGCCGCCGGCGACCGCTGGTGGCCGATCTTCGGCGCGGCCTACATGGTGACCGCGATCAAGCGCGTGCGCGGCATGCGGCTCGTCGGCCCGTTGAAGGTGAAAAAACCTGTTCTTGCCGCCGGGCTTGCGCCCGCCGCCACCCCGAATACCCGTAACCACCGCAAATGACTCAAGACATCATCGAAATTTTCACCGACGGCGCCTGCAAGGGCAATCCGGGCCCTGGCGGCTGGGGCGCGCTCATGCGCTTCGGCGCGCAGGAGAAAGAGCTGTTCGGCGGCGAAGCGCTCACCACCAACAACCGCATGGAACTGATGGGCGTGATCGCGGCACTCGAAGCGCTGAAGCGTCCATGCAAGGCCATCGTGCATACCGATTCGCAATATGTGCAGAAAGGCATCAGCGAATGGATTCACGGCTGGAAAAAAAAGGGCTGGATGACGGCGGCGAAAACGCCGGTGAAAAACGCCGACCTCTGGAAGCGGCTCGACGCGCTCGTCCAGCAGCATGAGATCGAATGGCGCTGGGTGAAAGGCCACGCCGGACACCCGGAAAACGAGCGCGCCGATGCGCTTGCGAATCGCGGCGTCGCTTCGCTCGCCGGGGCCTGAATTCCCGCCTCTCCTTTTTATCGCTAATTTCAACGCGGGCTGATCCGACATGCGTCAAATTGTTCTCGACACCGAAACCACAGGCCTCAATGCGCGCACGGGCGATCGCATCATCGAAATCGGCTGTGTCGAACTGGTCAACCGTCGGCTGACGGGCAACAACCTGCACTTCTACGTCAACCCGGAACGCGACAGCGATCCGGGCGCGCTCGCCGTCCACGGCCTGACAACCGAGTTCCTGAGCGACAAACCGAAGTTCGCTGAAATCGCCGATGCGTTGCGCGATTTCGTGCAGGACGCGGAGCTGATCATTCACAACGCGCCGTTCGACATCGGCTTTCTCGATGCGGAGTTCACCCTGCTTGGGCTGCCGCCGTTCAGCCAGCACTGCGGCGAGGTGATCGACACGCTGGTGCGCGCGAAGTCGATTTTCCCAGGCAAGCGCAATTCGCTCGACGCGCTGTGCGACCGTTTCGGCATCAGCAACGCGCACCGCACGCTTCACGGCGCATTGCTCGATTCGGAACTGCTCGCGGAGGTTTTCCTCGCGATGACGCGCGGCCAGGAAAGCCTCGTGATCGACATGATGGGCGAAGTGTCCGGCGGCGGTGATGCGCACACGCCGCGCGTGAGGTTCGACGCGCTCGAACTGGTGGTGCTGACGGCAAGCAGCGATGAACTCACGGAACATCAGGCCGTGCTGGATGGTCTCGACAAGGCGGTCAAGGGCACGAGCGTCTGGCGTCTCGCGCCGGCATCGGAAACCAGTGAAGCCGCCGGTACGCAGTCCGCTTAAAAAATACTTTACGGCTTCACAGCCGTCTGACATAATTCGGCTCTCTTCGGGTGGTTAGCTCAGCGGTAGAGCACTGCCTTCACACGGCAGGGGTCACTGGTTCGATCCCAGTACTACCCACCAGAATGTGCGCGAAAAGCCCAGGTCTCACGACCTGGGCTTTTTTCGTTAACCTCGTCCGGCAAGCTCGCGGCGCGCTTCCAACCCGGGCAATCAGGGCAGCCGCACAAGCCGCCCCGTCACTCACAACGTCCCGGCATACTCCGGCTCGGGCAACCCGCGCACGCCAGCCCGGATCGCGAACACCGCGCCGTCATCATCGGTGGCGCCCGCGCCCGGACGGATCGACGTCACGAACAGCGTATCGAGATCGCGCCCGCCGAACGCACACATCGAAGGCTTCACGGCCGGCACTTCGATCTTCCGGTCGAGCGCGCCTTGCGGCGTGAAACGCAGCAGCAACCCACCGTCGTTGGCACACGTCCAGTAACAGCCGTCCGCGTCCACCGCCGCGCCGTCCGGACGGCCCGCGTAATCGTGAAGATCCGCGAAGACGCGCCGGTTTCGCGGCATACCGCTGTCGACGTCGAAATCGAACGCCCAGATGAGACGCTTCAGCGGATGCGAATCCGACAGGTACATCGTCGCGCCGTCCGGCGACCACGCAAGACCGTTCTGCGTGATCAGCCCGTCGATCACCGGCGCCGACAGAACGCCCTGCGCGTCGAAGCGGAACAACGCGCCGAGCGGGCTCGCGAGCGACATGTCCTGAACCATCGTCCCGGCCCAGAAGCGCCCCTGACGATCACAGCGTCCATCGTTAAAGCGCATGTCCTGAGCAGGAAACACCGGCGCAGCCAGTTTCCTGATCTGCGACGGCGGCACAGTCACACTCGCACCGGACGAACCGCCGGCCTCAGGCAACGTCACCGAGAACAACCCGGTTTCCATGCCTGCGAGCACGCGGCCCGCCTGGTCGAATGCAATGCACGCGACCATTTCGGGCAACACCCATTCCGAGCGCACGCCGGTGGCCACGTGAAGCCGCACGATCTTCCGCGCCGGAATGTCGACCCAGTAGAACGCCTCTTCCGCCGCGCGCCACACGGGACTTTCGCCCACCGATGCCGCCCCTGCCGCGTCGATTCTTTCGACCGATACGCCGATGGCCATTATTTGCGCTCCATCGGCTCGCCGAGCACGAAGGCTCCGCCCTGATACAGCTGTGCGCCGTCGTCGCGATTGTCGGTCGGGGCTGTCAGCGGGAAACGGGACTCGAACTGCGCCGAGCTGTCCTGCGGATTGAAACCGAGGAACGCCGCCTTCGTGTTGTCCCACCACTTCACCGGATTGTTCGATGCGCCGTAGACGATCGCGTGCCCGACCCGATTCGTGAACAGCGAGCAGCGCACCAGCTCGATGAAATCGCGATAGCTCAGATACGTGACGAGCATGCGCGGATTGCGCGGTTCCTCGAACGACGAACCGATCCGCACGCACACGGTTTCCAGCCCGAAACGGTCGTAGTAATAGCGCGACAGCGATTCGCCGAAGCATTTCGTCACGCCGTAGAGACTGTCGGGGCGCGTCGGCGAATCGGCATCGAGTACCGTCGTGGTCGGGTGGAACCCAATCGCATGGTTCGAGCTGGCGAAGACGATACGCTTCACGCCATGCTTGTGCGCAGCCGCATACAGGTTGTAGAGCCCGCGGATATTGGCTTCGATCAGGTCGTCGAACGGGGCGTCGATCGAGATGCCGCCCAGATGCACGATCGCATCGACACCTTCGACCAGCGCATCGACGCCCGCGCGGTCTGCCAGATCCAGCACGACGACTTCCTCGTGCGATGCCGCCTCGCCCATCGGCGCAATGTCGGTCACGCGCACGATGTCGGCCCAGTCAGCGAGCGGCCCGCGCATCTGGACGCCGAGGTTGCCGGCGGCACCCGTGAGGAGAATGCGATGGAATGGTTTGCGCGCGGCGCCTGATTGATTGCTCATGTTGCGGTGTCCTCTGATTGCGTATGATCGGTGGTCAGCCAGCAAAAAAAGCTGGCGAAAGAAAACGTTTTCCTACTATAGTTTTTCAGGCGCTACCCCGTCAAGAAATTTGCCTGAAATTCGGACCAGATTCTATAAAAAACGTTTACCTTAAATGAAAAGAACCACACCCACTATTCGCGATGTCGCCGCTGCAGCGGGTGTCTCGGTGGCGACTGTATCGAAGTACATGAACGGCGCGCAGCGCTTCTCCGCGCCCGTCGAAGCCCGCCTGAAAGAGGCGATCGAGCAGCTCGGCTACCGCTCCAACCCGCTCGCCCGCTCGATGATCACGGGCGAGACACGGACGATCGGCGTTGCGATCCTCGATATCAGCAACCCGTACTTCACCAATATCGTGAAGGGCGCGAACCGCATCGCGCTGCGCCACGACTACACGCTGCTGCTGGTGGATACCGAGGAAAACCAGGAGCGCGAGCAGCCGCTGATCGAGGCGCTCGCGCAACGGGTGGACGGCGTCATCATCAGTTCGCGGATGCAGGAAGACGCCATGGACTGGATGACGAAACTGAACAAACCCGTCGTCCTGCTCGGCCGCAACGCGCAATGTCCGATTCCGAGCGTGAGCCACGACAGCTATCTCGGCGGATACATGCTCGCGCGGCACCTGCTGAATCTGGGACACCGGCGCATCGCGTATCTCGGGTTCGCGAACTCCCGCTGGGACGCGGAGCGCATCCGCGGCGCGCGCACCTGTCTTTCGGAAGCCGGGATGGCGCTCGACGTGCATGACGCGCACGCGCCTTCGACGCTGGCGGGCAAGGCCGCCTGCTCATCCGTCATGCTGGGGCCGGAGCGGCCCGAGGCGCTCATCTGCTACAACGACCTGATCGCGCTCGGCTTCATGAAAGAAGCGCTGGCGCTCGGCTTCAGGTTGCCGCAGGACCTCTCGGTGACGGGCTTCGATAACGTGCCGTACGGCGAATACGCCGTACCCGCGCTGACGACCATCGATATGCAGAGCGAAAAAATGGGCGAAGCCGCGATGCTCAAACTGATCGACGTGCTTTCCGGCAAGCGCGACATCGGTCACGTCACGCTCGAACCGCGATTGATCGTGCGCGACTCGACGACACGACGCGAAACAACGCCCTGACCGATTGCGCGGCACATCGGGGGACGGACACGCGTCGCGTGTCCGGGGCAGCTCAGCCCGCGCCGCCGGCCAGCGCGATTCCTCGCGCCATGCCGGACGCGGCGAACACCATCACAACAAGAAGCACGGTCTGCAGCGTGCCGACGCGTGCAAAACGGCCCGCGCGGGTGAGGTCGGGCGTCCTGCCGCCTTTGAGCGCGATGCGCCAGCGGATGAGCGCCATCATCGGTGCTATTTCGAGCAGGACGATCAGCAGAAGCGCGCCCATCTTGAGATGAAAGAGAGGCGCGTGGATGTAGTAGTCGCCACCCTTCTCGAAGCCGCCGAACGCACGCATGCCGCCGGTGATGACAAGCACCAGCGCCGAAAGCCCCCAACCGGCATCCGCGCGAAAAACAGCGGGCAGGTCAGCGATTCCCGCACAGCGACGCAGCAGCCGCGAGCGACCCAGAATGGACGCGAGCGCGAAACCGAACGCAAGCAGGTGAATGGCAGCTAGCAACCAGCGAAACAGCATGGCAACTCCTTGCGGGCGCACGGCCCGTCCGGGTTAATCGACGTGTTTCCTGCGAAATCAGACTTGCCGCAATATCGAATCGAGCGCCCGGGCGGCCACGCGATCGCCTTCGGTGAGAAGCGGCGCACTGAATACGGTCTGCCGGTTGTGTCCGGCTGCGGCGGGCGAATCCCATAACAGTTCGACCTTCGGACGATGCCGCCATGCTGCAAGGCGCACGCGCGGCGCCGGAGCGGCCATCGCGGCATGCGTGACGCCGGCGACGGGCGGTTCGGTCGCGAGCGCGGCGACGCCCGCTGGCGGCAGGCCGGCATCGGTTGTTGCAATGTCGGGCCAGCGCACCGACAGTTCGCGCGAATCGTACTGGCCGAGCTTGCGGCTCTCGGCCCAGACGATCGCGGTACGCGTCGCGAGGTCGAGCGCGACGGCATAGCGGCCGATTGCATAGCGCCGCGCGGCGGTATTCGTGCGCCACAGCGCGCGCGGACGGCAGATCCACAGCACGGCCGCGTACAGCGCCGGCGCGGCCACGAGCCAGCCGTTAGTCGCGGCGATCGTGCTGACGGCACGCCGCCAGCCGGCCACCCACACAAACGCGCCGACGGACCACACCGCGAACACGAACCCAAGCAGCGCGAAGAGCCGCAACGCCTGACGCAGCCACTGCGGCAGCGGGTGAAACGGACGCTCGGCGCGCGGGTGCGCGCCCGGCAGGAAAATGATCAGGAACAGAAAGACGAGGTTGATGCAGACCCACGGCGAGGACGCCATCGCGCGCAGCGTAGCGAGCCCGAAACCCATGTCGGACATCGAAAACAGCCAGCGCGCCAGGATCACGAGACCGATGGCGCGCAGCGCGAAAACCGTCCCGGCGCCAGGCGCCGCGTTCGCACGCGTTTCTTTCGTTCTCGCCAAGGCATCCTCCTGTCATCGGCGGCACCGCAGGGGAATTTGCGGCACGGCCATTATAGGGATATTGCTGCGCCGCCTCACGCTCCGCAACACCGAAACCACGCCCGTTCGCACCGGACGCGGCGCACATGCAACAACGCCCCGCATGCAACCTGCATGCGGGGCGTTGTATGGCTGCGGCAAGCCTGACAGCAGCGTGCAGGCGGGGACGATCCCGGACGGATACGCCTCGCGTTCAGCCGTTTTCAGCTTGCGTTGACTTCGCGCAGCACGGTGCGGCGCTTGCGGCGCAGCAATTCTTCGTACGAGGCGAGGTAATTCTGGGCCATTACCTTCGACGAGAAGCGCGATTCAAACGCCTTGCGGACGTTTTCACGCGGCAGCGTGTGCAGACGCTTCACGGCAGCGACTGCGCTGATTTCGTCTTCGACGACGAAGCCCGATACGCCGTTCTCGATCACTTCCGGCACCGAGCCGCGCTTGAACGCGATAACCGGCGTACCGCATGCCATTGCCTCGATCATCACGAGACCAAACGGCTCCGGCCAGTCGATCGGAAACAGCAGCGCGTGCGCGTTGCCAAGGAATTCGGTCTTTTCGGCTTCGCTGATTTCGCCGATGTATTCGACGTGCGGCAGCGACATCAGCGGCTTGATGACTTCCTCGTAGTAGGCGCGGTCGGCCTTGTCGAGCTTCGCCGCGATCTTGATCGGCATGCCCGCCTGTCCGGCGATGCGGATTGCCGTGTCGAGGCGCTTTTCCGGCGAAATACGGCCGAGGAACGCGAGATAGCCCGGCTTCACGTTCGGGATCGGCTTCAGCAGGTTTTCCGGCAGGCCGTGATAGACCGTCGACAGCCAGTTAGCCTGTTGCAGCGGCGAGCGCTGGTTGTCCGAGATCGACACGACCGGCACGTCGTTGAACGTGTTGAAGATCGGTTGCAGTTCCGGCAGGTCGAGACGCCCGTGCAGCGTGGTCAGATGCGGTGTCGGCTGGCGCGAGAACAGCGAGAACGGGTAGTAGTCGATGTGGAAATGCAGCACATCGAATTCGTCCGCGCGACGGCGCACTTCTTCGAGCAGCAGCATGTGCGGCGCCATCGTGTCGCGGATGGTCGGGTCGAGGCGCAGTGCCTGCGGCCAGAAGGCTTCGAGTTTCGCCGAAGTCTGCGAATCGCCGCTCGCGAAAAGCGTAACGTCATGTCCCAGCTCGACCAGTGCTTCGGTCAGGTACGAAACCACGCGTTCCGTGCCGCCATACAGCTTGGGAGGAACCGCCTCGTGTAACGGAGCGATTTGAGCGATTCGCATGATGATGAACTCCTGGTAAAGATCAAGACTACAAGTTTGGTAAAAGCGACTCGCCCGCCCACCCCGTGCGGCTCGCACCGGAGGCGCTGGCCTGTTTCATTCGGGAAATCTGCGATTGAACGCTGTTGGATTGCCCGGACTGGTCGTCTTCACCAGGGCGGTGCATCCGGCTTAAAACGCACGGGCCGCACACTCGTTGACAAACTGTCAGATTTTAGTGGGCCAAACCGAAGCATGCATTATCAGTGCCGGGACCTTCATCGACCCCACTACCTTTCAAAGTCTTTATGTTGTTACAAAGGCGAAACACTTTGCAAACCCTTGTTTTACAAGACAGTTTTACATTGAAAGGCCTGCGGTAACCGCGGCTTCGGAGGCCCGGCCAACGCGCCTGACGACGCTTTTTTTTCCGCGCCGCCCGCTTGACGAATTGAACCGTTTGCCGTCGTGGTACGACGTGACTGTATGCAATCCGTAAGTATATCTCGAAATTTTTTCCGTGCCGGGATGAACCACCGCTACTTGAGCGGGTCTCGCAACACATAGTTTGCGAACATTTATTGCGCGAAGTCGGGCAACCGGTGCCGCTTCGTTGCCCGTCATTGCCCGCCGTTTCCTTTTTTGCCGTCTCAGAAAGTTCTCTGCATGTTTACAATGCGGGAAGGTGCGCCTTTTGTCCCGATAGGGCGGCATGCACGAACGGCCTGCTGCGACACCGTCACTCATCGACTACCGACACTCGAACACATTGGAACATCTGACCATCGCCCAGCGCAACGCCCACAACGCAAAGCTCGCGAGCTATGCGAACCGGCCGCTTGCGTTCCTTTTCCGCTTTATCCGCCGCCATCCTGTCTCACATGCGATCGTCCTGTGCAGCGTGTTCGCGGCCGTGGGGTGCGCGCTCGCGTCGCAATACGCGATCAAGCATCTCATCGACGTGCTTGGCGAAGGCCGTCATCATCCGGGCCCCCTGTGGGGCGCGTTCGCGATCCTGGTCGGCCTGATCGCCGCCGACAACATGCTGTGGCGGATCGGCGGCTGGGTCGCCGCACATACGTTCGTCGCCGTCACGGGCGACCTGCGGCGTGATCTGTTCCAGTATCTGAGCGGCCATTCGCCCACCTACTACTCGGAAAAGCAGCCGGGCATGCTGGCGAGCCGGATCACGGCGACGTCGAACGCGGTCTATACCGCCGAAAACACCACCGCGTGGAACGTGCTGCCGCCGTGCATCGCCGTGTTCGGCGCCATTGTGATGATCATCGCCGTCAATCCGCTGATGGCGGGTGGCCTGATGCTCTGCTCGGCGATCCTGTCGGTCGTGCTCTACAAGCTCGCCGGCCGCGGTTCGGCACGTCACCATCATTTCGCGTCGAAAGCGGCGTCGGTCGACGGCGAACTCGTCGACGTGATCAGCAACATGGGCCTCGTGCGCGCGTTCGGCATGACGCTGCGCGAACAGAAGCGCTTCGGCGATACGGTGAAAGCCGAGATGGACGCGCGCCAGCAAAGCCTGCTCTATCTCGAGAAGCTGCGTCTGCTGCACGCGGTCATCACGGCGCTGCTGTCGGCGGGTCTGCTCGGCTGGGCGCTGTGGCTGTGGGATCAGGGTCGCGCGACGTCGGGCGACATCGTGCTCGTCAGCTCGCTCGGTTTCACGATCCTGCACGGCACGCGCGATCTTGCCGTCGCGCTCGTCGACGTCACGCAGCACGTGGCGCGTCTTGCCGAAGCCGTGAAGACGCTGCTCGAGCCGCACGGCATGCCCGATCGCAAGGATGCCGTGGAACTCGTGCCGCAGGGCGGACGGGTCGACTTCGAACGCGTGACGTTCGCGTATCCGCGCCGCCGGCCGATTCTCGATCACTTCGATCTGCATATCGAAGCCGGCCAGCGCGTCGGCCTGATCGGCAAGTCGGGCGCGGGCAAATCGACCGTACTCGCGTTGCTGCAGCGGTTCTACGACACCCAGGGCGGACAGATCAAAATCGACGGCCAGGACATCGGCGGCATTACGCAGGACAGCCTGCGCCACGCGATTGCGCTCGTGCCGCAGGACATTTCGCTGTTCCATCGCTCCGTGTATGAAAACATCGCGTACGGCCGCCCCGAAGCAACCCGCGACGAGGTGCTGGCCGCCGCGCGTGAGGCGCGCTGCTCCGATTTCATCGAGGCGATGCCGGAAGGCTACGACACGATCGTCGGCGATCGCGGCGTGAAGCTGTCGGGCGGTCAGCGCCAGCGCATAGCCATCGCCCGGGCGATCCTGAAGAACGCGCCGATCCTGCTGCTCGACGAAGCGACCTCCGCGCTCGACAGCGCGTCGGAAGAAGCGATCCAGATCGCGCTCGACCGGCTGATGGTAGGTCGCACGGTGATCGCGATCGCGCACCGTCTGTCGACGCTGCACAACTTCGATCGCATCATCGTGATGAGTACGGGCAAGGTCGTCGACGACGGCACGCCGGAGGAACTGCGCAACCGCCCGGGGCTCTATCGCGATCTGCTGTCGAAGCAGTACGGCAAGGGAACGACGCTGCACATCGGCGGCAAGAAGGTCGACGAACAGCACGTGGCCTGAGAAACGCGCGCGGCCACGGCGTCGCTAACGTGGTGTAAAGCAGAAAGCCGCTTCGGTTGATCTCGAAGCGGCTTTTTTCGTCCGGGCGCGCGATGCGCAACGCTGGGTGCAAACCATGCGACGCCGCACGCGTCAATCGGCGAGTGAAGCCCCTGCCCGCTCCCGCACGCGCTCCATCGAACCGGCTGCCTGCAGGTCGCGCATGAAATTGTCGCGCCACACGGAGACGTTGTTCTCGCGCAGTTGCGCCATCATTTCCCGGTAGCGTGACTGACGCTCGGCAAGCGGCATCGCGAGCGCGGTGGCCAGTGCTTCGGCCATGCCGTCGATATCGACAGGATTCACGATCAGCGCGCCGTTCAGCTCCTGCGCCGCGCCCGCGAAACGCGAGAGTACCAGCACGCCTGGATCGTCCGGGTCCTGCGCCGACACATACTCTTTCGCGACGAGGTTCATGCCGTCGCGCAGCGGCGTCACGTAGCCTACGTGCGACGCGCGAAAGAGCGCCGCCAGCACCTGCCGCTCGTATTGCCGGTGGATGTAGCGGATCGGCGTCCAGTCCAGTTCGGCGAAACGGCCGTTGATACGGCCCGATTCGCCCTCCAGCTGCAAACGGATGTCCTGATACGCGTGCATGTCGGCGCGCGTCGGCGGCGCGATCTGCACGAACGACACCTTGTTGCGCTGCGCCGGCGATTGTTCCAGCAGACGTTCGAACGCGCGGAAACGCTCGACCAGTCCCTTCGAATAATCGAGCCGGTCGACGCTCATGATCAGCTTGCGAGCGTGCAACGTCGCGCGCATCGTGCGCACCGGCTTGCCGCTCTCGCCGGCTTTGGCCAGTTCCGCGATCTCATCCGGATACACGCCGATCGGATAGGCCGCCGCGTGCAGCGTGCGGCCGAATGCGTGAACCGTCGTCGGACGGCCGTTTGCGGGCGCGTCGATCGTGCCGTTCGCCTCATGCACGATGTAGTCGCAAAACGAGCGCAGGTCGGGTTCCGTCTGGAAGCCGAGCAGATCGAACGAGCACAGCGACTCGACGAGTTCGCGATGCGGCGGCACCGCGAGCAGCACCTGCGAAGCGGGAAACGGAATGTGCAGGAAAAAGCCGATGCGGTTCTTCACGCCCGCCGCACGCAGCGCCTTCGCGAACGGAATCAGGTGATAGTCATGGACCCAGATGACGTCGTCCGGGCGCAGCAGCGGCACGAGCTGCCGGGCAAGCCACGTGTTGACGCGGCAATAGCCTTCGAAATCGTGCCGGTCGTACTGCACGAGATCCGCGCGATAGTGGAACGCCGGCCACAGCGTCGCATTCGAAAAACCGCGGTAATACTGGTCGTAATCGCGCCGCACGAGGCCGATGGTCGCGAACGTCACAGGCCCGCGTTCCTCGACGCTGATCTGCGGCTGACCGGACGCCAGCACGTCGCCGCTCCAGCCGAACCACATGCCGCCGGTTTCCTTCAACGCGTCATAGACGCCGACCGCCAGCCCGCCCGCCGCGGGGCCGCCTTCCGAGATCGGCGCGACCCGATTCGATACGATGATCAGTCGACTCATGAAGCGCAATTCTCACGCTGAAAAAAACAGTCACCGCGACGGAAGTGCCGCATGAACGTCACGCCTTGCCGGCAGCCGCGACAACCGCGGCGAGCCAGTCGAGCAGCGCGCCAACCGAGTCGAGCCGCGTTCTGGCGACCGAATCGCCGCCGCCGACCTTGATCGACACGCCGCCGCGCTCGTTGACGACGACGAAGCCTTTCTCGTCGGTCAGGTCATCGCCGGCGAATACGGGCGTGCGGCCGGTGAACGGAGGCTCGTCGAGAAAGGCGCGCAGCGCGCGGCCCTTGTCGACGTCCTTCGGCTTGATTTCGTAGACCATCTTGCCGGGCTGGAGCACGTACGCATCGGGATATTCCGCGACGAGGCGGCTGGTCGCCTCGCGGGCGACGGGTTCACGTTCGGGCGCATTGCGATAGTGCAGCGCGACCGCGGCACCCTTGATTTCCAGCAGCATGCCGGGATTCGTGCGCACGACCCCGGCGAGTTCCTGCTCCATGCGCAGCAGCCGGTCGTCGTTAAAACCCGTGCGTTGCGTGTCGCCGTTCGCGTCGCGCCGCTCCGCGCCGTGCAGGCCGGCGATCGGCATGTCGGGCATGCCAAGAAACGAATCGATGCTGTCGATGCTGCGCCCCGAAACGATCGCGACCGCGCCGTTCGTGAGACGCTGCAGCACGCCCAGCAGTTCGATGACCCTGGGTTGCACCAGCACGCCGTCGGGTGTCGGTGCCAGTTCGACGAGCGTGCCGTCGAAGTCGAAGAAAAAAGCCGTCTCGCTCGGAGACAGAACAGCCGGAAGTGCTCGCATCGTGTTGTCTTGCCTTTCAGCCGCTTGCAGCCGGAAAAGTGTGCGCATCTTACCGCGCATCCGTCAATTTTTCGAGAAAGTAAGGCTCGCGGGTTGACTGGCCGCACGTCAGCGGCCGTCCATCAAACTGATTCCGTTCAAAAACAGAACAATCGAGTTTCATGCAGCTTTCAGCCACATGTGGCATTTTGCCCCGGTCGCCTTGTGCGGACAGGCGCACCGGCGCATTGTCCGACGAATTGCGATACAGTCGCAGGCATCGCGCGTCGCCCGGCACGTCACCGTTGTACCGGAAACTGCAACAGCGCACACCTTTCCTCCGCATTGCCTGATCGAGTCATCGAGATCCCATTTGTTCCCATCCGCCCCCTCCAGCCGCCAGACACAGCATCCGCATGACCCGTCGCGCAGGGCCGCGGGCCGACCGCACATGAAGCGTATCGCGTCGCGTGGCCGGCTCGCGCTGCTTGCCGCCGCGTTCGCCACGCTAGCCGCCGGCGCACTCGCGGGTTGCTCGCACGACAGCACGCCGTGGCAATTGACGAACGTGACCGGCCACCTTCCCGATCTGCAATTCTCGCTGACCGGAGACGACGGCAAGCCCGTCACCGGCGACACCTTCAAGGGCCGCGCGGCGCTCCTCTATTTCGGTTATACGCATTGTCCGGATGTCTGCCCGGAAACGATGGGCCGGCTGATGCAGGTGATCGACCGGCTCGGCCCGGACGCGCAGCAGGTGCGCATCCTGTTCGTGACCGTCGACCCCGCCCGCGATTCGGCGCAGGCGCTGCACGATTACGTCGGCGCGTTCGATGCGAAGCACGCCTACGGCCTGACGGGCAGCGACGCCGAAATCGAAGGGCTCGCAAAGCGCTATCGCGTCGCGTACCAGATGGAAAAGCACGACCCGAAGGGCAATTACGAAGTCACGCACAGTTCCGCCGTCTACGTGTTCGACAAAGCGGGCCACGCGCGCCTGCTTGCCACCGATCACGATTCTCCCGATGTGATCGCCCACGATTTGCGCCGTATCATTGACGCTCACTCCTGACCCATAACCAACCATGACGCTCATGCCGACCAGGACCTCCATTTCGACCACGCTGGCTGCGATCTTCGCGGCCACCGCGCTTCTCGCGACCGCCGCCCACGCGGCCGGCGCGCAAGCCATCACGACGCAGAACGCGTGGGTTCGCTGGCTGCCCAACAACCTGCCTGCCGGCGGTTACGTCACGCTCGTGAATGCAGGCGACAAGCCCATCGATCTCGTCGATATTTCGAGCGACGACTACGGCAGCGCGATGCTGCACCAGACCGTCTCGAACGGCTCGACGCAAAAGATGGTGATGGTGGACAAGCTCACCGTACCGGCGCACGGCGAGGCGAAGATCGCACCCGGCGGCTATCACGTGATGCTCGAAGAGCCGAAGCACAAGATCGCGCCGGGCGACACGGTGCATCTGAAGCTGACGTTCTCCGATGGCGAAACGCTCGATACGCCGTTCGCCGTCAAGTCGCCCGCACAGACGAAGTAACGCCGCGCGATGAACCTGCTTGTCTGGCTCGAACCCTGGGAGTTTTCGCCGACGGTCGTCGTCGCGGTTGTCGTGGCGGCCGTGCTGTTTGCCCGCGGCGTGAGCAAGGCGAAGGTGTCGATCGCGCGACAGCTGTCGTTCTGGTTCGGGCTGATCGCGCTGTACGTCGCGCTGCATACGCGGCTCGACTATTACTTCGAGCATGAATTTTTCATGCATCGCGCGCAGCATCTCGTGCTGCATCATCTCGGGCCGTTCTTCATCGCGCTGTCGTATCCGGGCGCCGCGATCCGCGCGGGCATTCCGTTTTCGTGGCGCCAGCGGTTCGTCCGGCCCGTCCTGCAAACGCGTGTCGTACGCGCGACGCTCGACGTGGTCATGCATCCGGTCGTCGCGGTCGTGCTGTTTGTCGGGCTGATCTATTTCTGGCTGCTCTCGTCCGTGCATTTCGTCGCGATGCTCGACTGGCGGCTGTATCGCGTGATGAACTGGAGCATGGTGATCGACGGCCTGCTGTTCTGGTGGCTCGTTCTCGATTCGCGCCCGGCCCCGCCGGCGCGGCTCGCACCCGGCCGGCGCGTGCTCGTCGTGATCGCCGCGATTCCGCCTCAAATCGTGCTTGGCGCGTTTATCTTCTTCTCGCCGCGCGAGCTGTATCCGGTGTATTCGATCTGCGGACGCGCGTTCACGTGGCTTAGCCCGATGCGCGATCAGCAGATCGGCGGCCTGCTGGTGTGGATTCCGGGTTCGATGATGAGCGTGATCGGCGCGCTCATCGCGCTGCGTCACTGGATGCGGCTCTCAGGCCGCGCGCGGCTGCGCGACAAGCATGCGGCACCGGTGAAGGCAGCGAGCACTGTGAATTCGCACCCGTCGCCCGCCGGCCAGCCCTGAGACGGCCCGATTCGCGACGCGCCTCGCTCAGGTTGAGCGCGTCCTGTTGAGGCGAATCGCATTCCGCTCACGCGGAGCGCATCCAGGTGTGCGGGGGGGCGTTCTCTTCGTGGAGGTGTGAAATCGCGTCGGAGCC
>CALFSF010000239.1 GCA_937917025.1 uncultured Paraburkholderia sp. | reverse complement strand
CCGCGAAGCGTCGTGCGCCCTCGCCCGTCACCGCCTTGCAGTGAATGTATTCGACGTGCGGCGCGAGCTTCCGCGCGGCTTCGAGCGGCGCTTCGCCGGACCACTGCCAGTTGCCGATATCGAATGTCATGCCCAGCACGTCCGGATAGCCTTCGCGCTCGAGCGCCGCGAACAGCCCGAGGAACTGCGCGAGCCGGCCGCCTTCCTTCATCTGCCCGTTTTCGACGACGAGACGGAGGTTCGCGCCGCGCAGGCATGCGGCGATCGCGGCGCCGCCCGCTTCGTGCGCGAAGCCGCCAAGCTGCAGCTTCACGAAGCGCGCGCCGAGCGCCTCGCCTTCGGCGAGCGCGACGCGCAGCGCGTCCAGTTCGAGCACGCCTTCGGACGTGTATAGCGCTTGCGGCGTCGACCAGACCGACCACATGCCGAGTTCGCGGATCGCTTCGCCAAGTTCGTTGAGCGCGTCCGGCGCGGCGTCTTCTTCGGCGTTGAGCAGTTCGCGCCGCACCTCGAACGCGGACGCCCCGGCCGCCGCCGCCGAACCCAACCCCGCCCGATGGCCGTCACGCCGGATGGCGTCAGCGCCGCCTGCGCTTGCACCGATCACGATGTCGGGCATGTCGATTGACCTTTATTCGCCGGTTCTTTAATTGTGGAACCGGTTCCATCACGGATTCTGAAAAAAGCGCCTGCGCGCTTCGTTGACGAAATACTGCACTCCACCATTGCCCGGCGCCATAGTGGAAATCCCCTGGAACCGGTTCCGAGACCCGAGAGGGACGGGAGCGATCAGTCGACGCCGGCAACGCACAACGCCAGAAAGCGCTCCGCGACACGCGACGGCGCGCTCGCGTGCGGAATCAGGATCGAGAAATGGCGGGTCAGCGGCTCGGGCGTGACGGAAAAGAGCCGCAGCACAGTGTCGTCATGGCGCATCGACATCGCCGACACGAAACCGATGCCCATGCCTGCCCGCACGGCCTCCTTGACGCCCTCCACGCCCGCGATCTCCAGCGCGACGCGCATCGGCACCGCGGCGCGCGCGAACGCGCGCTCGACCATCTGCCGCACGCCCGAGCCGGTTTCGCGCAGCACCAGCGCGTGTTCACCGAGCTCGGCGAGCGTCACGTGACGCTCCGACGCCGGCAAGCCGTCGCGCGCCGCCGCGAGCGGATGCGTGCGCGGCATGATCGCGACGATCTCGTCCTCGCGCCATGGATGGACGGCGGTATCGGGCGGCAGACTGGAGCCGACCGGTCCTTCGACCATCGCGATATCCACCGACGCCAGCGAAGCGACGATGTCGGACGTATTGCCGTCGGCCGTATGCAGCGTGACGTCGGGATAGCGCCGGTGAAACGCGGCGATCAGATACGGCAGCAGATAGCTCGCCGGCGTCGTGCTGGCGCCGATGCGCAGCGTGCCGCGCTCCATGCCGCGTAGCGCATCGCGATACGCATGCGCCTGCTGCCAGGTGTCGCGCAGCCGGGCCGCATAGCTCGCCAGCTGCTCGCCCGCCGGAGTGAGACGCACGCCGCGCCCGTCCCGCTGATAAAGGGCCTCGCCGAACTCCTCCTGCAATTGCCGCAACTGGCCGGACACGGCCGGCTGCGACAGATGCAGCGCCAGCGCGGCCCGGCTGATGTTCCGGTGCTCGGCAACGACAGCGAACGTTATCAGTTGGTCAGGGGTCATGGTGGCGAAATATCAGTTCAGCCGATATTTTACGTCGCAAATGACGATTTTTCATATCGATATATCTAAATTAGGATTAGGCCATCGCATCGAACCCGTTCATCGACGGCACACATCATGTCCACGGCCTCCCCTTCCGTTTCCGCTTCAACGCTAGCCCACAAGGCGCCGTCCACGCGCGGGCAGCTCAACGGCATTCTCTTTGTCGCGCTCTTCGCGGCGGCGGTCACCCGCATCTCGTCGCTGCCGTTCATCGCCGGGCTCGGCATGAGCCCGCTGATCATCGGCATCGTCGCGGGCGCGCTCTACGGCAATGCGCTGCGCGACGGCATGCCCGAAAGCTGGGCGGCGGGCGTCAACTTTTCGGCGCGCAAGCTGTTGCGCATCGCGGTCGCCTTCTTCGGCCTGCGCGTGAGCCTTCAGGAAATCGCCCAGGTCGGGCTGCCGGGGCTGGTGGAATCGGTGCTGATCGTCGTCAGCACGCTCGCGATCGGCACATGGGCCGGCATGAAGCTGATGAAGCTCGATCGCGACACTGCGATGCTGACCGCCGCCGGCAGCGCGATCTGCGGTGCGGCCGCCGTGCTCGCGTTCGAATCCACGTTGCAGTCGAAGCCGCATCAAAGCGCGATGGCCGTGGGCAGCGTGGTGCTGTTCGGCACGCTCTCGATGTTCCTCTACCCGGTGCTCTACCACGCGGGCTGGCTGCATCTCGATACACGCGGCGTCGGCCTCTTCTTCGGCGGCACGATTCACGAGGTGGCGCAGGTGGTCGGCGCGGCGAGCAACGTCAGCCCGGAAGCGACGCATATCGCGACGATCGTCAAGATGACCCGCGTGATGCTGCTGGTGCCGGTGCTGCTTTCGCTGGGCATGTGGCTCAACCGGCCGGCACGCGGCGCGGCTGCATCGAAGGGAGCCGCCGCCGGCACGACGACGCGCAAGCTCGCGGTACCCTGGTTCGCGCTCGGCTTTCTCGCGCTCGTGGTCGTCAACTCGATGCACGTGCTGCCGCAAGCCGCGACGCACACGCTGAACACGCTCGACACCTTCGCGCTGACGATGGCCATGACCGCCCTCGGCATCGAAACCCGCATCTCGCAGGTCAGGCAGGCAGGCCCGCGCGCGCTGACGACCGGACTGATCCTGTATGTCTGGCTGATTGGCGGCGGCCTGGGGATTACATGGGCCGTCGAGCGCTTCTTCGGTTGATACGCCCCGCCTCGCCGGCCCGATCGGCAGCCCCGCCTCGTGCGGGGCTTTTTGCGTTTTCGCGCCAGCAAGCGTCGCGCGCGATACGCGCCGCGGCGGCGGGATCCGCGCATGACGCCAACCGCGCGTCCCGGCCCGTTTTTTTGCCCGCGGTTCACACAACGCGGCGTGCCGGCACGGCATACTTCCTGCTCGCGCAGTCGAACTCTCACTCTGGACGAGGATCGATCGATGGCTTATGAACTCTTTTACTGGGACGGCCTGCAAGGCCGCGGCGAATTCGTGCGGCTGGCGCTCGAGGAAGCCGGCGCCCCCTATGTCGAAGTGGCCCGCGCGCCGGACAAAAACGGCTTCGGCACCGGCGCGATGATGGACGTGATGAAAAGCCGAAGCGAACCGCATCCGCCGTTCGCGCCGCCGTTCCTGAAGGACGGCGATCTCGTCGTCTCGCAGACCGCCAATATCCTCATGTATCTCGGTCCGAAACTCGGGCTCGCGCCGCGGGACGAGAACCTGCGCTACGTCGCGAACGGCCTGCAGCTCACGATCGCCGACGTGGTCACCGAGGCGCACGACACGCATCATCCGCTCGCAAGCGGCCTGTACTACGAAGACCAGAAAGATGCCGCCAGGGTGCGCGCGCACGACTTCATCGATAACCGCATTCCGAAGTTCATGAAGTACTTCGAGCGCGTGCTGAAGCAGAACCCCGATGGCGATGCGTATCTTGTCGGCAACGCGCTGACGTACGTCGATCTGTCGATGTTCCAGCTGATCGACGGCCTCTGCTACGCGTTTCCGCTTGCGATGAAGCATTTCGGCGAGCACTATCCGCGTCTCGCGGCCTTGCACGACGCGGTCGTCGCGCGCCCGAAGCTCGCCGCGTATCTCGAATCGGACCGGCGCATCGCGTACAACGAGACGGGCATCTTCCGGCACTACCCCGAACTCGACAAGGCCGTGCGTTGAAAGCGGCTTTGTCGACACCTTCCGCGGTGCCATGCCGGCACGCGCCGTCCAACCCTGACTTCTGCCCGTTTCCTCCGTGCTTTCATTCCTGCTGAAGCTGCGCACGCGCGCCCAGAATCTGTTTCGCCTGTCCGACGCTCACACGATGCTGGTGTGGTCGGTGATCGTCGGGGTTGCCGGTGCGTTCGCGACGGTTGCCTTTCGTGAAGGGATCGCGCTCCTTCAGCGCGCCATTTCCGGCAGCAACGGCGGCATCGTCGACATGGCGCGACGTCTGCCGTGGACCGTGCGAATCTGGCTACCCGCCGCGGGCGGCCTGATCGCCGGCTTCTTTCTGCTGGTCGCGCGGCGCGGCGTCGACAAAAAAAGTCATACCGACTACATGGAAGCCGTCGCGATCGGCGACGGCGTCGTGCCGGTGCGGCCGAGCCTGTGGCGCAGCGTGTCGTCGCTCTTCACGATCGCGAGCGGCGGGTCGATCGGACGCGAAGGACCGATGGTGCAGCTCGCCGCGCTGTGCGCGTCGCTGATCGGCCGCTGGGTGCATTTCGACCCGCCGCGTCTGCGGCTGCTGGTGGCATGCGGAGCAGCGGCGGGCATCACGTCCGCCTATAACGCGCCGATCGCCGGCGCGTTTTTCGTGACCGAGATCGTGCTCGGTTCGATCGCGATGGAAAGCTTCGGGCCGGTCGTGGTCGCGTCGGTCGTCGCGAACATCACGATGCGCGAATTCGCCGGCTACAAGCCGCCTTACGAAATGCCCGTGTTTCCGCCGGTGACGGGCGTCGAGGTATTGCTCTTCGTCGCGCTCGGCCTGCTGTGCGGTGCGGCCGCGCCGCAGTTCCTGCGCCTGCTCGGCGTCTCGAAGGCAGCCTTTCGGCGCCTGACGTTGCCGCTGCCCGTCACGCTCGGGCTGGGCGGTCTCGTCGTCGGCATCATCTCCGTGTGGTCGCCGGACGTGTGGGGCAACGGCTATAGCGTCGTGAACTCGATCCTGCATTCGCAGTGGACCTGGACGGCGCTCGTCGGCGTGCTCGTCTTCAAGCTCGTCGCGACCGCGGCGACGGCGGGCTCTGGCGCGGTCGGCGGGATCTTCACGCCGACGCTCTTCGTCGGCGCCGTGCTGGGGTCGCTCTTCGGCCAGGGCATGCATGCGTTGTGGCCGCACGGCACGTCGGCGCCGTTCGCGTATGCGATGGTGGGCATGGGCGCGTTCCTCGCCGGCGCGACGCAGGCGCCGCTGATGGCGATCCTGATGATCTTCGAGATGACGCTCTCCTATCAGGTCGTGCTGCCGCTGATGCTCTCGTGCGTGGTGGCGTACTTCGTGTCGCGGGCGATCGGCAAGACGTCGATGTACGAGATCACGTTGATGCGCAACCGCGACGAACAGGAACGCATGCGACTGCGCGCAACGCAGATGCGCGAGCTGATCAAGCCGGCTGACACCATCGTGCCGCTCACGGCGAGCGTGCAGGACATGACGCGCGTGTTCCTCGAATATCCGGTGAAGTACCTGTATGTGATCGACGACGCCGGGTGCTTCCTCGGTGTCGTCGCGCTGAAGGACATCACGTCCGACCTGCTCGACAGGCACGACACCTCGACGCGCACCGCCGCGCATTACCTGCAGCCGCATTTCGATGTGCTGACACCCGACATGCCGCTTGGCGACGCGCTGCAGCATTTCATGGCGTTTCAGGGCGAGCGGCTGCCAGTCATCGAAAGCGTCGCATGCCCGACGCTCGCGGGCGTCGTGTACAAGACGTCGCTTCTCGACGCGTATTTCCGGATGAACCCCACGCGCTGACGCGGGCCCACGCCAGGACCGGTCGGGAACGCCCGTTCGATCCCGACCGCCCTGGCGCGAGGAAAAACGCACAGCCGACTCACGCAGCCCGTAGCAAAGCGGCGCATATTTTCTAGAATGGAAAAGAGCCGCGCGGCGCGCCGGTCTTCGACTGCCGTCGATCATCCGGGCACGCGCCGCGCGGATAAACGTGAGCGCCGTTGCGACCCGGAGCGAAGATGAGCGACCCGTCAGGCGATGCTGTCCGCCGCGATCGAGCCGGCTGGATTTTCCTGCACATCGAGGGCGAGCCGTACGATCGCGGCGAGCAGCACGGCCAGCTCCTCGCGGCCGAGATCCAGCATGCGATCAACACCGCCCGCTACCTCGCGAAGTGGGACACCGGTGAAGATTTCGACACCTTCGTCAACGCCGCCGTGGCGCAGTTCGCGCCGCGCCTCGACACCGAATTCGCCGACGAAATCCAGGGCATCGCCGACGGCGCGAAGCTGCCGTTCGCCGACGTGCTGGCATGGAACGGCTACATGGACCTGCTGCAAAGCTGGTGGCCGGCTCACGCGGCGCAGCAGCAGCCGCGCCTCGGCCTGAAACCCTGGCGCGGGCGGCGCGGCCATCATTGCAGCGCGTTCATCGCCACCGGCGACGCCACGCGCGACGGCCGCATCGTGATGGCGCACAACTCGTGGGACCGCTACGCCGCGGGCGACGCCTTCAACGTCGTGTTCGACATCGTGCCGGATACCGGACACCGGATCCTGATGCAGGGTCTGCCCGGCTGCATCTCGAGCCTGACGGATTTCTGGGTCACGTCCGCGGGCCTGATGGTGACCGAAACGACGATCTCCAGCTTCGCCGGCTACAACGCCGCCGGCTCACCCGAGTTCTACCGCTCGCGGCGTGCGACC
>CALFSF010000238.1 GCA_937917025.1 uncultured Paraburkholderia sp. | reverse complement strand
TGCCTTCCGCCATGCGGTTGATCGTGCCCTGCGCCACGGCGATGAGCTTTTCCGAGCCGCCGTCCATCACGAAGATGTTGCACTGACACGTCGCCTGATTGCGCCCGGCGTGCAGGACCTGCGCACGCGCCATCAAGGTGCCGTTGATCGCGTGCCTCAGATAATTGATCTTGTATTCGCCCGTCACCACGCGCGGCCCGAGCGTGAGCGCACCGGCAAACGTCAACGCGTTGTCGGCCAGATAGCTGATCACCCCGCCATGGACGAAACCATGCTGCTGCCTCAATTCATCGCGGATCGGCAGGCAGAGCGTCAGTTCATGCCCGCCCGTATTCATGAGTTCGGCGCCAAGCAGCATGCTGAATGGCTGCGCGTGCAACGCGCCGCGTGCGCGATCGAGTAGATCGGTCATGTCGGTTCCTTCGGGCGTCCGCCCGTCTGGTTCCTGTCCACTCTAGGAAGCGCCTGCGCACCGCGTCAAGGTCATTTGAAGACATGGCCTTCGGATTCCTGCGGAAAACAAAAGGCGACTCGTCGCGAATCTGCTGTGGGCGGGGAATATCGCCTCTTTTAGCGGATCAGGTTCAACGTGTCTCATATCTTGCCGTAAACCCGTAGTCATCCTTTTGACAATTCAATTCAGGTGTTTTCGATGTTTCAGCAAGATCAAGGTCGCTTCAGGTCTGTCGTCCGTACTCGTCGCTTTCTGTGTATTTCAGCTGCTGACGGAAGGGGTGCTCGGGAATTCGGATGCGGTGACGTGACGCCTTAAACCGGCAGTGATGCGTATGACGTCGCCAGGTGATAGGGCGTGGTCGAGGGCATCTCGGCGCGCATGATCTTGCCTTCGGCGGTCATGCTCTCGATCCAGCCGTCGCTGCGCAAAAAGCGCTCGCGAAAGCGTTCGATCTGCTGCGGCAAGCGGGCGTTTGCCGCAGCGTCGCCTTTCGTCGCGAGCGCGCGCAGATATTCGGTCTGCGCCCAGATGCGCTGTGCGCTGTCCGTGATCGCGCCCGCTTCGTCGAGCGACGCGTATACGCCGCCCGTCGCATGATCGATACCGTGCGCCTCGGCGAAATCGAACGCGCGCGCGAGTGCCGCGTCGAGATCCGATTGCCCCAGAAGACCGGCGGCGCGTCTCACGAGATAGAACCATTCGAACTGATGGCCGGGTTCGAGGCGATTGTCGACGGATCCTGAAGGCAATTCAGCGATGCAGCCCGTCGGCCGATGCACGAACGCGCGCGCGATGGCCTCGACAAGACGTGTGAGCGACGTGGCGAACGCCGCATCCCGGGTCGCGTCATGCGCGGCGAGCCACGCTTCGGTCAGATGCATCAACGGGTTTTGCACCGGCGTGCCGGTGACGGTGGAAAAGCCCGCGTCGAGCGCGGCGTTGAGCAAACCGCCGTGTGCGGCGAAGCGATCGACGATCTGCGCGGACGTTTCGTTCATCACGTCGAGCGCGTCCCGGTTGCCGGAGCGGACAAGATATTCGGCGCACGCGAACACGACGAATGCATGCGTGTACAGGTCCTTCGTCGTGTCGAGCGGCGCGCCGGCGCCATCGACGCTATAGAACCATCCGCCACGTTGCGTGTCATGGAAATAGTGGCGCAGCGCATCGAACAGGACGTCGGCGTGAGCGACGTCACCGGCCTGCGAGAAAACGAATAGCTGGCGCGCACACGCCATTGCGCGATAACGTACGGCAGGCAGCGGCCGATGGTCGTGGCCGACCGCTTCACAGGGCAGCCCGAGCGCGGCATTGAAGCCAGGCCCGCGCCATATCGGCAAAACCACCTGCGTGAAATGAGTGCGTAGCAGGGCGGCGAGCGCGGCCGTGGAAGCGGATGATGTCATGCGGCGGGTATGTGTCGTGCTGATAGTAAAACGGGCGTAGGGGTCACGTTTCGGCGCGGTTTCATCGGGCGCCTTCCGACCCGTTGTGCGCAAGGATAAACCAGAAGAGGGGGCACGGCGCGTCAGGCAGCGTGTCGCGCCGTTACCGCCTCGACCTGAAAAACGGAGAAACCACCATGCCCGGAAACGTCGAACTTGTCTCACGGCTCGTGTTCGCAGCCTTGCTCGGCAGTGTGATCGGATTCGAGCGCGAGCGCCTTTCGTGGGCGGCGGGATTGCGCACGCATATGCTGGTCTGCGTCGGCTCGGCACTCATCATGATCGTGTCGGCGTTCGGTTTCGCCGACGCGCTCGGCGGCGATCATGTCGTGCTCGATCCGTCGCGGATAGCCGCGCAGGTGGTCTCCGGCATCGGCTTTCTGGGCGCGGGATCGATCCTGCTGCGCGGCGAGATCGTGCGCGGCCTGACGACGGCGGCGAGCCTGTGGTCGGTGGCGGCGATCGGCCTTGCGGTGGGCGGCGGCCTGTACACGGCCGCGATTTCCGCGACCGTCATCATCCTGATCATCCTCGCGGGCATCAAGCCGATCGAACGTCGTTTCATCACGGTCAGGCAGCGTCGCCAGATCACGATGCAGGTCGAACGCGGCACGCTGACGTTCCATACGCTGCACGACGCGCTGGGGACCGCCAGCCCGCGCGTGAAGCAGTTCATCATGCAGCAGAGCGACGACGTACCCGAGCTCGATGTAATCACCATCACGCTGCATCGCGTGTCGGCGACCGAATATTCCGCCATTTGCGACCAGCTTCGCGCGTTGCCGGGTGTGAAGGAGTTCCGGGAGGATGCCTCGCCGTGACGGGGCGGCTTCGCGCGCGACGAAGTTAGACGACGATTTGCCCGCTGTGGACCAAACCGGGCGTGCGGCCGTGCGACAATGCGGTCTCGAAAAACGAAGATGGCATTTTGCAGCGGCGACCCGCGGCCGGCGCGCGCCGGCTGACGACTAAAACGACCGCTCCTTCCCTCATGGCAGATTCCGCAGATTTGGCAGCATCCCCGAATTCCCGTGCACGTCGCGCCGGCTCCGCACAACGGAGCGAGACGACCGTCTCCACTGAAACCGAAAACAAGCTGGCCCGCGCCGCGCGCTCCGCGCAGCGGCTCGCGCAACTGAGCGACGTCCCGGGCGACGACAGCACGTTCGACCTGTTCCCCGACGATCCGACGCGGGCCACGCTCGAAGCCATGACCATCGACGTGCGACAGGGCACGCTCACCGGTTTCGAGCTGCCCGCCGAAGTGCTGGCGGCCGTCGGCATCACGGATGACGGCGACGCGCTGGCGGGCGAGTCGAAGCCGGTGCGTCGCGTGACGCGCGCGGCGAAGATCGACGAGGCGACGTCGCTGTCGAAGCAGGCAAGCGTGCTGGATGAGCGCGTGGAGCCGTCGATTGGTGGCGCGGCTGTGGAGACGAGCGGGGCGGCGCAAGATGCTCGCGCTGGATCGAACGCGGCGGCGTCGGCGATGGCCGGGGTCGATGTGGCCGCTGAGGTCGCGACTGGCGCGGACGCGGATGCCGACAATCAGACGGGCGTGCCCACCGAAGCTGCAAACCCGGCGCGTAACGCATCGGCGAAACGGACGCGCGGCAGCGCGGATGCCGCCGCGAAATCCGCGGCTGCCACGCCGGCGGTCCCCGGTCAGCGGGTTGAAGCGCGCGCGGCCGCGCCGGTTATTCCGGCTGCGCCTTCGGCCTCGTCTGCGGGGCTGCGTCAGGCAGTGGACCGCGCGAATGAAACGGCATCGGCGGGCCAGCCAGGCGCATCGTCGCCGCGCTTTGCATCGGCGGTTGCGAAAGCGGCGAGCGCTTCGCGCGATGCCAGCGTATCAGGCGAAAGCCCGGCTTCCAGCGATGTCGCTGCCGCAACGTCGTCGGCCAGCGGCGTCATCAACGCACCGCGCACCTCTTCATCGCCCGGCTTCGGCGCGCAGGCGCGAGCGACGCCGGCCGGCGCCGCGTCGAGGTCTTTCGGTACGCCGCAAACCTCGTCGGCGGCGAACACCGCCGCGCCTGAGCTCGATCGCGCGCGGGCGACTGCGTTCGCGGATACCGTCGATGCGCTCTACGGCGTGATCGCCGATCAACGCCGCGCCGCGACCGATCATTCGCGCCGGATGAAGCGGATGCTCTCGATCGTGGTTGCCGCGCTGCTCGTGACGGTCGCGATCGGCATCACGCAGACGCTGCTCCTGATGCGTCTCACGCGCGATTCGACCACGCAGCAACAGCGCATCGAACAGATGATGCGCAACGAGCAGGCGACGCTATCGACGCTGCTCGACACCGATTCGGCAACTGTCAGCACGCCGGCAATCGTGCCGGTGGCGCCGCCAGCACCGGGCGCGGATGCCGCGCCACAGTCCGCGGCGCCCGCAGCCACGGCGAAGCACCCAGCCAGAACCCGGCACGCTCACAAGGCGAAAACGAAACCTACGCACTGATCCGGTCCCCGGTCTTGTTGTAATGGTGCAACGCACCAAACCCGCGTGAAACGGTGCGGCATGGCGTTCCGTGAATGAAATGCTGCGTTGCACTAGATTTGGCCAGGTAATAACCCTATAATTCGAGATAAGGGAAAACCCTAGCCAATCATTCAACCGGGAGTCGCCATGAGCTTGATCTTTGCATTGCTTCAAAAGGTTAGCGACCTCTTTGCGTCGCCGTTCCTTCCGCTGGATTCCGACTATTCGCACGAAGCGCGTTATCGCGAAGCCGAACGCGTTCGCAAGTCGCAGCACCTCGCAATTTTCGGCTTCCTGCGCGGCTGACCCGCCCCGCGCCGAGATTCAAAAAGCCCGATGTGGAATTTCCACATCGGGCTTTTTTGTTCCCGCAAACCGGATCGCGGCGATGCCAATGTCTTGCGAATCCCGTCACATTCCCGCCCGGACAGAACACGTCACGCCGCGCCAACCTTTTGATTTTCTTTCAATTTCCATTCTTTCCGTAATATTTCGGGCGTCGCAATATTTCTCAAACTGAATGAATGTAACGGCAATTGACGCAGCCGCTCGGCTACTCCTGGCCGGAGTCCGACATAAGTCTTGATCTTGTTGAACATTTTCGCCGCGAGCCCGGGACATCTGGCAACGAAGCGCTGAAACGCCTTCTTACAAGTGCTCACTGTTGTGAGCGGTTCGGGTCGTTAAAGTGGGTCTCAAGCGCACCACGCCGGTTCGACATTCACAGTAGTAGCAGCGGATTGTTCAGACCGGCAGGCGTTGAACCTAAGAACGGAGGTCCACCATGAAAAACCTTAACCGCACGACCCGCACTGCCATCGCCACCTTGTTTGCCGGTGGCGCCCTGCTCACCGCAGGTTCCGCTTTCGCCCAATACGATCCGATGGTGATGCATGATGGCCCGCCCGCAGCCGCTTATGGCCAGCCGCACATGATCCCGGTGGGCGTCAGCATCAGCATCGGCTGGCACGGCGACCGTTATTACGATGGTCACCGTTACTGGCAGCACGACGACTGGATGCGCCGTCACCCGCACGACTACGATCCGCACCATCACAACGAGCATCGCCCGCCCCAGCACTATTGATCTCGATAGCGCGCCGGGTGCGCGAACCGCATGGCGCCGGCAACGGCGTCATGCGAACAGAGGCCGGTTCTCCCGCACGGGAGACCGGCCTTTGTTGCATGCGCGCGTCCCGCCGCGAAAAAGCACACTGCGCTATGCTTGAACGCTTTCATCGATGGCGCAGGAGAATGGTTTGAACAACGACAACGCAGTGGTGGGTGTAGTCGGAACGGGTTTGATGGGCGTCGGAATCGCGACGCAGTCCGCGCTGCACGGGTACCGGACGATCGTCCATGACGTCGATGCGGCGCGTCTTGCGAGCGTCGCGCCCAAGGCCGAAGCCGTGCTCGACGAACTGATCGACGCCGGCCGCATCGACCGCGCGGCCAAAACGGCGGCGCTCGCCCGCATCGAAACGCACGGCTCGCTCGACGTCATGGCTTCGGCGCAGTTCATCATCGAAGCGATTCCCGAGGTGCTGGCGCTCAAGCATCGTCTGTACGAAGCGCTCGACCCGCTGCTCGCCCCCGACGCCATTCTGGCCAGCAACACGAGCGGTTTTCCGCCGGATGCGCTGACTGCGCCGTTGCGCGCCAAAGAGCGCTTCGTGATCGCGCACTTCTGGAATCCGCCGCATATGATCCCGCTCGTCGAAGTGGTGCCCGGCAGCGAAACCACGCCGGAAGTGACGGCGAGGACCGTCGAGCTGATGTCGGCGATCGGCATGGAGCCGGTGCAGCTGGCGAAGGCGATTCCGGGCTTTGTCGGCAACCGGCTGCAGTTCGCCGTGCTGCGCGAGGCGCTCAATATCGTGCGCTCGGGAGCCGCCACGCCGGAAGAAGTCGACCGTGTGATGAAGGCATCGCTTGGGCGTCGCTGGGGCATCGTCGGTCCGTTCGAAAGCGCCGATATGGGCGGCCTCGATACGTTTGTCGACATCGCCTCGCATCTGATGCCGGCGCTCGCGAAAGACGAAGACGTGATCGATCTGCTACGCGAGCAGGTGAGGGCGGGGCGCGTCGGCGTGCGAAGCGGCGCGGGGTTCTACGACTGGGACGACGCGCACCTTGCACAGGTGAAGGAAGGGCGCAGGCGCGTGATCAGCCGCGGTTGAGCCCCAGTGAAC
>CALFSF010000237.1 GCA_937917025.1 uncultured Paraburkholderia sp. | reverse complement strand
GGGTCACCGGTCACAGCTATATCGCGTACGGGCCGCTTGCACTTGGCGGCACGCAGGTCGTGTTCGAAGGTGTGCCGACGTATCCGGATGCCGGCCGCTTCTGGGACATGATCGGCAGGCACAAGGTCAGCGTTTTTTATACGGCGCCCACGGCCATCCGTTCGCTGATCAAGGTTTCCGAAGCCGACGCGAAAGTGCATCCGAAGAGCTATGACCTGTCGTCGCTGCGCATCATCGGCACGGTCGGCGAGCCGATCAATCCGGAAGCATGGATGTGGTATCACGAGAACGTCGGCGGCGAGCGCTGCCCGATCGTCGACACGTGGTGGCAGACCGAGACCGGCGGCCACATGATCACGCCGCTGCCGGGCGCGACGCCGCTCGTGCCGGGTTCGTGCACGTTGCCGCTGCCGGGCATCATGGCGGCCATCGTCGACGAAACCGGGCAGGACGTGCCGAACGGGCAGGGTGGCATTCTCGTCGTGAAGCGTCCGTGGCCCGCAATGCTGCGCAACGTGTGGGGCGATCCGGAGCGCTACAAGAAGAGCTATTTCCCCGAGGAACTCGGCGGCAAGCTGTATCTCGCGGGAGACGGCGCGGTGCGCGACAGGCAGACCGCGTACTTCACGATCATGGGCCGTATCGACGACGTGCTCAACGTATCCGGCCATCGCCTCGGCACGATGGAGATCGAGTCGGCGCTGGTCGCGAATCCGCTCGTCGCGGAAGCGGCCGTGGTGGGCCGCCCCGACGATACGACGGGCGAGGCCGTGTGCGCGTTCGTCGTGCTGAAGCGCCCGCGTCCTCAAGGCGAGGAAGCCGTGAAGATCGCGAACGAACTGCGTGCGTGGGTCGGCAAGGAGATCGGTCCGATCGCGAAGCCGAAGGACATCCGTTTCGGCGAGAACCTGCCGAAGACGCGCTCCGGCAAGATCATGCGCCGCCTGCTGCGTTCGCTCGCGAAGGGCGAGGCGATCACGCAGGACGTGTCGACGCTGGAGAATCCGGCGATCCTCGACCAGCTCGGCGAGTCGCTTTAAGCGTTATGTGTTCGCGGCCGGCGGCGCGGTTTGCCGCTGGTCCGCGCTACAACCTGCATTGAACGAAGCCACTGCGATGACAATCCTTATGGCCTGGGCAGTGGCTTTTTGATACACAGGCGCATGGCCGCGCCAAACCACACCGCCCGTCAAAATATCAATCCACTGCCCGAACCGCCGCCGGTCTCGATAGCGATGGCGCGCGCGCATCGGCGCTACTGGCGTTTCAATCTCTGGCTGATCGCGGCGCTCATGGCGATCGGCTTCGTCGTTTCGTTCGTCGTGCCGGTGGCGGCGGGCCAGCTGGCCGGCGTGCGTTTCGCCGGCTTCAGCCTGCCGTTCTATATGGGCGCGCAGGGTGCGATTCTGGTCTACCTCGTGTTGATCGCCGTGTATATCGTGCTGATGCAGCGCGCCGATCGCGTGTTGCAGGCTGCACGCGAAGCCGACATCGCGAGCGGGGAATCCTGAGCCGATGAAGCTGACCCATCGACTCATCCTTTCATACGCGCTCTATACGCTCGGTTTTCTCTTTTTCATCTACGTGCTGTGGCGCGTCGAGCGCGCGACCGGGGCGGGCACGTGGATCGGCTACGTGTTCCTGTTCGTGCCGATTGCCGTCTATGCCACGATCGGGCTGCTTTCGCGCACGTCCGATCTCGTCGAATACTACGTCGCGGGGCGGCGCGTGCCGTCCGCGTTCAACGGCATGGCGACGGCCGCGGACTGGCTGTCGGCGGCTTCGTTCATTGGCCTTGCCGGCTCGCTTTACGCCACCGGTTACGACGGCCTTGCCTACATGATGGGGTGGACGGGCGGCTACTGCCTTGTCGCGTTCCTGCTCGCGCCGTATGTGCGCAAGCTCGCGCGCTACACGATCCCCGACTTTCTCGGCACGCGCTTTTCGAGCAACGCCGTGCGCGGGCTTGCCGCGTTCTCCGCGATCCTGTGTTCGTTCGTCTATCTCGTCGCGCAGATTCAGGGCGTCGGGTTGATCGCGACGCGCTTTATCGGCGTCGATTTCTCCATCGGGATTTTCTGCGGGCTGGCGGGCATTCTCGTGTGTTCGTTTCTCGGCGGCATGCGCGCGGTGACGTGGACGCAGGTCGCGCAGTACATCATCCTGATCGTCGCGATCCTGATACCGGTGTCGATGATCGCGCACAAGGATGGGCTCGGCTGGGTGCCGCAATTCAATTACGGCCGGCTGATGGAGCGGGTCGAGACGCTCGAGCGGCAGGTGCGCGACGCGCCGCCGGAGCAGATGGTCCGCGACAACTTCCGGCGGCGTGCGGCCGACATGCAGGCGCGGCTCGACGCGCTGCCGCAGTCTTTCGTCGACGAGAAGAGCCGGCTGACGCAGGAAATCGCCGATCTGCGCCGGCACAACGGACCGTTGCGCGACATCAACGAGCGTGAGCGCGCGCTGACGGCGTTTCCGCGCGACGCCGTGGCGGCGCACAACGTCTGGACGCAGCAGCGCGACGAGATGCTGCTGCGAGCGTCGGCGCCCGTGCCGATGTACGAGGCGTTTCCTGCCGTGAATGGAGAAGACCGCAACCTTCACCGGCGCAATTTTCTTTCGCTGCTGCTGTGCCTTTCGCTGGGGACGGCGAGTCTGCCGCATATTCTGACGCGCTATAACACGACGACATCGGTGGCGTCGGCGCGCAGGTCGGTGGGGTGGACGCTCTTTTTCGTCGCGCTGTTCTATCTGACGGTGCCGGTGCTCGCGGTGCTGATCAAGTACGAGATCCTGTCGAATCTCGTCGGACATCGATTTGCCGATCTGCCGCAATGGGTGATGCAGTGGCGGCGGATCGAGCCGTATCTGATCGGCATTTCGGATATGAACGGCGACGGCATCGTGCGCTGGAGCGAGATCCAGATGCAGCCTGACATGGTCGTGCTCGCGGCGCCGGAAATCGCGGGGCTGCCGTATGTGATGTCTGGGCTGATCGCAGCGGGCGCGCTGGCGGCGGCGCTTTCGACGGCCGATGGCCTGCTGCTGACGATCGCGAACGCGTTGTCGCACGATGTCTACTATCACATGGTCGATCCATCGGCATCGAGCCAGCGGCGGGTGACCATCTCGAAGATCCTGTTGCTTGGCGTCGCGCTGTTTGCTTCGTACGTGGCTTCGCTGAATACGGGGAATATCCTGTTTCTGGTGGGCGCCGCGTTTTCGATCGCGGCTTCGAGCCTGTTTCCGGTGCTGGTGCTGGGCGTGTTCTGGAAGCGCACGACGCGCCGTGGCGCGGTGGCGGGGATGGTGGCGGGGCTCGGGGTGTGTATCTACTACATCGTGTCGACGTATCCGTTTTTCACGCAGTTGACGGGGTTCACGGGCGCGCGCTGGTTCGGCATCGAGCCGATCAGTTCGGGGGCGTTCGGAGTTCCGGCGGGGTTTCTCGTGGCGATTGCCGTGAGTCTCGTGGACCGCAGGCCGGATGCCTGGACGCGGGCACTGGTGGACTATATCCGGCATCCGTGAGGGTGTTGGCCTTGCGGTGCTTTTTGCGGGTGTTTGGCGCGCCGCGCAGGAGGATGTGGCGCGGGCCTCAGAGTTTGCTATAATCTGCGTCCCGCCGGAGAGATGGATGAGCGGTTTAAGTCGCACGCCTGGAAAGCGTGTATAGGTTAATAACCTATCCGGGGTTCGAATCCCCGTCTCTCCGCCAGAGTATTTCAGAAAACCCCGTGAGTTCAAAGGCTTGCGGGGTTTTTGTTTTTTCTGGCCCATCGCCCATCATTCGAGCGATGCCAGGGCCGACATCAGGTCTTTTGCAGTGATCGAATCACGGTGCGCGCGATCAACGGCAATCAGGAATGAAACGCCTGCCGCCTGGGAGATCGGTATCCGTGAGGAACGCTGCGCGAGTCGCCCCGCTGATAAGTCCCGCGATCGACGCTCCTGGTTTCCAGCACGGATACAACGCCACCCGTAACCTGCCGACGAGCAGGAAACGGGTTGT